>JAYTHL010000495.1:0-2942 GCA_043732605.1 Rhizobacter sp.
GGCCGAAAGCCGCCCGAAGAGCGAGCGCTCGGCGGCGGCGTCGTCGAGATGGAAGGGTTGCGGATCGAACTCGCGCGCGAACGCGACAACGGCCTCGCGGGTCACAGCGTACTGGCCGAACTCGCGCACCTGGCCGACGCTGAAGTCTTCCCAGTGGAGGCTCGGGGCGGGCGTCGGGGGCGTCTGGGAAGTGGAGGTCGGCATGGCGTGCGCGAGAAGGGCGACGCCATCAGGATAGCCAGTCGCACCGGCCGGCCCTCGGGCGCGGCGCGATCGACGGTCGCCCGGTGATCTATCGGCCGAAGAAGTGGCGAAAGACGTCGGGCTCGGTGACCTCGCGGATCGCGACACCTGCGAGCGGCTCGCGAAACGGCTGCGAGACATTGGCCGGCTCGAGCGCTGCCGGCCGGGTCGCATCCCACGGCGTGGTCGACGCCATGGCGCCGAGCGGCCGCACGCGTTGGACGAGAGACGGAAGCTCTTCCCATTCGATGCCACCCGCCTGGAAGGACGGCCGGAAGGCGTGGGAGAAATGAAGCGTGGAAGGGGCGTGTCGCATGTCGGTTCCCGTGCATTGCACTGAACGAGACCTTATCGGACCACGCCCGCGATCAAAGGCCGAACAGCGCCGGTCTCGCCCGCCTGATCGCGGCTGCCACCGGCGCGGCGTGACCGATTGCGCGTGCGCTCAGCGCATCCGCACTTCGCCGTGCTCGCCGAGGTTCACCGGCGGCTTGCCGGTGACGACGGCCTTGGCCATCGTCAGCAGCTGGACGATCTTGCTTTCCTTGACGTCCCAGTAGTTGGCGTGGACGATCTTCACCTGAACGAGCGCGAGGTCGGGATCGCCGACGCCGCCCGGGAACCAGGCTTCGTTCAGCTTGCCCCAGAGCTCCTGCTTCTTCGCCATGTCCTCGACGACCGCGGCATTGCCGGAGACCGAGACGTAGGTATCCGATGACGGATTGGCGTAGATGACCGCGACGGTGCCGTCGGCCATCACGTCGTCGACCGGATCGCCCTTCTTCGACATGAAGAACCAGAGGCTCGCGTCCTCGTCGAGAGCCTTGTTCTGCGTCGTCATTGGCCGCGAATGCAGGTGGCCGTTGCTGCCGTGACGGGTCGTGAACATCGCGAACTTGATGTCCTTGATCATCTTCCAGAGCTTGTCGCGCGAGGCGCCGGTGTCGTTCATGGCGGTTGCTTTCATCGGTGAGGAGCTCCCGCGGCGCGGGATGGACTCGATTGCAGCACCGGACGAAGCAAAGCCCGGTCAGGCAGAGCCCGACCGGGCTGTAGGACGGCTGCGTGACGGGCCGGCTACTTCTTCATCGGCTCGTCCTTCTTCATCATCGCGTCGTCCTTTTTCATCATGCCGTCGGACTTCATCATGTCGGCGCACATGGTGTCCTTCTTCATCATCGCGTCGTCCTTCTTCATGCCGTCCTTCTTGGCCATGGAAATGTGGTCCTTGCATTCCTGCATGGTCATGGCGTCCTTCTTCATCATCGGATCGGGCTTCTTCATCTCGTCGGCGGCGAAGGCGGTGCCGGCGGCGAGTGCCAGACAGGCGGCGGCGAGAGTGGTCGAAAGGGTCTTCATGGAAAGTCTCCTGGGAAGGGATGGATCGATCGCGGCCGGTTCCGTCTTGTGTGCGCATGCGCATTCGCGCACGGTTCGAGCGGAAGTCGGCTACGTTCTCTTGTCGTCATCCCGGACATTTCCTTACGTCCTTTCGCGATGACGCTCGTAGTGTCCAAAGAGGCGACTGCCTGCGATGCCGGCGCAGGCCGCTAGGGCTTGTCGGACGAGGGGAGCAGCGCCGCGTGGCGCAGGTCTTCCAACCAGGTGAGGTACGCATCGGCTTTGTCTTCGGGCTCCATTCGCAGCAGGGCCGACGGATGCAGCGTGATCAGCACCCGGCGCCCGTCGCTGCGCTTCAGCCACTGGCCGCGCTCGCGCGTGACGGCGACGGCGCGGCCCATGAGCTGGCGGGCCGCCGTCGCACCCAAGGCCACGAGCGCCTGCGGATCGACCAGCCCGATCTCGCTCTCGAGCCAGTGCAGGCAGGCAACGGCCTCCTGCTGCGCCGGCGTCTTGTGGATGCGGCGCTTGCCCCGCAACTCGAACTTGAAGTGCTTGACGGCGTTGGTGATGTAGACGTCGCTGCGCACGACGCCGAGCTCGTCGAGCGCCCGCGCGAGGAGCTGACCGGCCGGGCCGACGAAGGGGCGCCCCTGCAGGTCTTCCTGGTCGCCCGGCTGCTCGCCGACGAACATCAGCCGCGCCCGCGCCGGTCCTTCGCCCGGCACGGCCTGGGTCGCGTGCTCGCCGATCGGACATTCGCGACAGCGCTCGAGCGCGTCGCGCAAGGTCGGCAGGCTGGTCGGGGCTTCGCCGCCAGGCGTGGTCGCATGCCCAGGCGCCGGATGCGGCTCGGCGGCGATCACGCGCCGCCGGGTCTCGGTCGGTGGGCGATCGATCATCGTCTGGCTCCGCGCCGCGGCGGCCGCGGCGAGAGGGTCGATGAGCTGCGCTTCCGGCAGGTTCTTCCAGTAGCGCTTGGGCATCTCCTTCTGCATCATCTTCAGTTTCAGGCGCGCCGGGTTGAAGATGCTCTGGTAGTAGGTGAGCCAGAGCTGCTCGCCGGCATCGCTCGGCGGGGCCTGGTCGCGGCGCGCCTTCGGACCGAGCGTCAGCGTCTCGCCGTCCCAGCGGACGCTGCGTTCGGGCGTGAGGATCGCCCACTGCATCGCGGTGAAGCGACGTGCGAAGAACGGTGCCGTCGCTTCGACGATGTGGTGCTCGGGCTCGAACCAGGCGACGTGCAGCGGCTCGCCCGGGCCGGCGCCGTCGGGGATCGGGCGGAAGCGGACAAAGGCCTTCATCTTGTGCATGTCGCGGCGCACCGCTTGGGCCAGGTGACCGGCCTCGACCCAGTC
>JAYTHL010000496.1:0-2932 GCA_043732605.1 Rhizobacter sp.
GAGGCCTTTCTGTTCTGGCGCGGCGTCGAGCCCGAGACCGCATCGGTGCTGGCGTCGCTGCGGCGCGGGCTCGATGCCGCATGACGAAAGCGACGCACCGCTCCGTCTGGCGCTTCCTGGCGCTGCTCGTGGTGTGCACCCTCGCGCTCCAGCTCTACTTTTTGGCGCGGATCGCGCTCATGCTCGTCGTCGATCCCGAGTCGACGACGTTCCAGCGCTCGGAGGCTTGGCGGATCGCGCTCCATGTCCGTGATCCGAAATGGCAGCAGCGCTGGGTCGGCTATGCCGGCATCGCGCCCAGCCTGAAGCGCGCCGTCATCGCCTCGGAAGACAGCGGCTTCACCGAGCACAGTGGTGTCGAATGGGACGCGCTCGAAAAGGCGTGGGGCCGCAACGAGCGCGCCGATGCGCAGGCCGAGCAGGCGGCGCTGCGCGCGCAGCGCCGCGACGCGGCACGCGGCGCGAAGCCGGCCGCCGAGCCGCGGCCGGCACCGGCGCCGAAGGTCGTCGGTGGCTCGACGATCACGCAGCAGCTCGCGAAGAACCTGTTCCTCTCCGGCGAGCGCAACTTCGTCCGCAAGGGCCAGGAGCTCGTGCTCTCGTGGGAGCTCGAGGCGATCCTCGGCAAGCGCCGCATCCTCGAGATCTATCTCAACAGCGTTGAATGGGGCGAAGGCGTGTTCGGAGCCGATGCCGCGGCGCGCCGGTACTTCGGCGTCGACGCGGGCCGGCTCGGGCCGCAGCAGGCGGCCCAGCTCGCCGTCATGCTGCCGGCGCCCAAGCGCTTCGAGAAGCGTCCGGAGTCGGTGTACGTCGTCGGTCGCGCGGCGGCCGTCGCGGCACGGATGGCGCACGTCGACGTGCCTTGACGCCGGATGTCGAAGGCGCGATGTTCTCCGCGGCCCGCTCTCTAGAATGGCCCGATGGCAGGCACGCAGAGCGCCGCGATCGCTGCCGCGGCAGCGCGGCTCATCGTCGAGGAAGGCATGGAGTACGGCGTCGCCAAGCGGCGCGCCGCACGCGATCTGCGTCTCGGCAATCGCCCGTCCGACCTTCCGGGCAACGACGTGATCGAGGACGAGGTCCGCAGCTACCTCGAACTCTTCCACGCCGACACCCAGCCGCGCGAACTCGCCGAGCTGCGCGCCATCGCCGCGCAGTGGATGGAGCGGCTCGCACCCTTTCGGCCCCACCTCGCCGGCGCCGTCTGGCGGGGCACGGCGACGCGGCTCAACAGCATCTTCCTCGACTTGTTCTGCGATGACTCGAAGGCCGCCGAGATCGCCCTCATCGACATGCGCGTCGACTACGACGTGTCGAGCATCGACGGCCCGCGCGGCCGCGTCCTCGACGTGCTCAACATCGAGGTGCCGAGCACGGCACTGGGCGGACGCGTGCACCTCGCATTGACGGTGCGCGACTACGACGACCTGCGCGGCGCCCTGCAGCGCGACGCCCGTGGCCGCAGCGACCGCGGCGACCTGGCCGCCCTTCGCGCCCGCGAGGCCCAGGGATGAGGCGGCGCACCGCGGTGCTCGCGGGGGTGGCGGCCGTCGCCGCCGCGGCGGGCGGTGGCACCGCTTGGTGGCGCGGTCGCCCGAGCGGCGATGCGGCGGTCGCCGCGCTGCCCGATCTCTGGAGCCTGACGTTCCCGACCCTCGACGGGACGAACCTGCGCATGGCGGACTGGCACGGCCGGCCGCTCGTGCTCAACTTCTGGGCAACGTGGTGCGGGCCGTGCGTGACAGAAATGCCGCTGCTCGACCGCTTCTCCAAGGATCGCGCGGCTTCCGGTTGGCGAGTGCTCGCCTTGGCGATCGACAAGCGCGAGCAGGTGCAGCAGTTCGTGACCGAGCGCTCGCTCGGGCTGCTGGTCGCTCTGGCAGGAGCCGAGGGGATCGATCTGTCGCGCGGCCTCGGCAACACATTGGGCGCCTTGCCCTTCTCGGTTCTCTTCGACTCGACCGGCGCGCCGGTTGCTCGCCAACTCGGCGCTCTGACTCCTGAGCTCCTGTCGCAGTGGGTGGGACAAACCCGGTAGCGCGCTTCGCGTTCGTGGAGGCATCTGCCGCGAATGGCCGTGCAAACCGCGTAAACTTCTCGGATTTCGCGGCTTGCACAGCTGCAGTCGGGAGCCGCCCGCGGTCTCGGCCAGGCCGTGCCGCGCTACAGGGCTTTCGATGGATCTCAGAAAACTGAAGACGCTGATCGACCTCGTGTCGGAGTCGAACATCTCCGAGCTCGAGATCGCCGAAGCGGACGGCAAGGTGCGGATCGTGAAGGCCAGCGCGCAGGCAGCGCCTCAGGCGATGGCGACCGGGTACGCGCCGATGGCGCCCGCGGCCGGCCTCGTGACGGCGCCGGCGACCGAAGCAGCGCCACCCGTCGACATCCGCCACAAGGTCAAGTCGCCGATGGTCGGGACGTTCTATCGATCGGCCAGCCCAGGCTCGGATGCATTCATCGAGGTTGGAAGCGTCGTCAAGATCGGTGATCCTGTCTGCATCATCGAGGCGATGAAGATCATGAACGAGATCGAGGCCGACGCCGCCGGCACGATCCGGGAGATCCTGTGCGACAACGGCCAGGCCGTCGAGTTCGGACAGCCGCTCTTCATCATCGAATGAAGCCCGCGAGCTCACCGCACCGCGGCTCGGCCGCCCGTTCCGCTTTCCTCGCCTGACGATGTTCAAGAAGATCCTGATCGCCAACCGGGGCGAGATTGCCTTGCGCATCCAGCGCGCCTGCCGCGAGCTCGGCGTCAAGTCGGTCGTCGTCTACTCGGAAGCCGACCGTGACGCGAAATACGTCAAGCTCGCCGACGAAGCCGTTTGCATCGGCCCGGCGCCGTCGGCGCAAAGCTACCTCAACATGCCCGCGATCATCGCCACGGCCGAGGTCACCGACGCCGAGGCGATCCATCCCGGCTATG
>JAYTHL010000497.1:0-2931 GCA_043732605.1 Rhizobacter sp.
TCGAGGGCTGGACGATGCGCCAGGTCGCGCCCGGCTTTCGCCAGGTGAGCTGCGTCAGCCGGCAGATGGACGCGCCAGACGACGTGGCCGGCGCGGCACCGCCGCCGTCGGTGATCCAGAGCATCTATTCCGACGGCCTGACGTATGTGTCGGTGTTCATCGAGCCGTATCGGGCCGAGCGTCACCCGAAGCCGATGTTCGTCTCGCTCGGCGCCACCTCGACGCTCTCGCAGCGCCAGGGCGACTGGTGGGTGACGATCGTCGGCGACACGCCGCCGGCGACGCTCAGGATCTTCGCGGCTGCACTCGAACGAAGAAAGCCCTAGGCTTACTGCCTTGCGCCGCTGTCGTCTCGGCCGCGCGTGCGTCGACGCCCGCTGTTCCATTGCCTGATTGACCTGTTCACCATGCCGCTGTCCCCAACCTCCTCGCGATCCTTCCTCGACCGACTGACCCGCGCCGCCGCGGTCGCGCTGCTCAGCGTGGTCGTCATCGCCGCGGCGCCCGCGCCGGCACGAGCCCAGGGCCTGCCCGACTTCACCGATCTGGTCGAGAAGGTCGGGCCGGCGGTCGTCAACATCCGCACGACCGAACGCGCGCGCGCGACGCGCAGCGGCTCGGGCGAGCTCGACGAAGACATGCTCGACTTCTTCCGCCGTCGCGGCATTCCGATTCCGCAGGTCCCGAATCGCCCCGGACCGCGCGCGCCCGAGGCCGAAGGCGAGTCGCAGCAGCGCGGCGTCGGCTCCGGTTTCATCCTGAGCGCCGATGGCTACGTGATGACCAACGCCCACGTCGTCGAAGGCGCCGACGAGGTCATCGTCACGCTGCCCGACAAGCGCGAATTCAAGGCGAAGATCATCGGCTCGGACAAGCGCTCCGACGTCGCCCTGGTCAAGGTCGAGGCTACCGGCCTGCCGATCGTCCGCATCGGCGATCCGAGCAGGCTGAAGGTCGGCGAGTGGGTGATCGCGATCGGCTCGCCGTTCGGCCTCGAGAACTCGGTGACTGCCGGCATCGTCAGCGCCAAGTCGCGCGATACCGACAGCTTCCTGCCGCTGATCCAGACCGACGTCGCGATCAACCCTGGCAATTCCGGCGGGCCGCTGATCAACATGCGCGGCGAGGTCGTCGGCATCAACTCGCAGATCTACAGCCGTTCGGGCGGCTACATGGGCATCTCGTTCGCGATCCCGATCGACGAGGCGACGCGCGTGTCGGAGCAGCTTCGCGTCGGCGGGCGCGTCATCCGCGGCCGGATCGGCGTCGTGATCGACCGGGTGACGCGCGATGTCGCGGAATCGATCGGCTTGGGCAAGGCGGCCGGCGCCCTGGTGCGCTCGGTCGAGGCCGGCGGGCCGGCTGAGAAGGCGGGCGTCGAGGCGGGCGACATCATCACCAAGGTCGACAACCGATCCGTCGAAGGCTCGGTCGATCTGCCGCGCATCGTCGGCGGCATCAAGCCAGGGACCAAGGCGACGCTGCAGGTCTTTCGCCGCGGTGGCACGCGCGAGCTGAGCGTCGTCGTCGCCGAGCTCGAGCCAGAGCGCGGCGTCGTCGCCCGCAAGCCGCCCGATCGCGAGAAGGCGGCTCCTGCGGGCAGCTTCGGCCTCGGCGTCTCCGACCTCAACGACGCGCAGAAGCGGGAAGCCAAGACCAGGAACGGGGTCCACGTCGACACGGCCGAGGGCGCCGCTGCGCGAGCCGGCGTCAAGGAGAACGACATCATCGTGACGGTCGATAACGTCGAGATCACGAGCGCCAAGCAGTTCGAGGCGGTTGTCGCCAAGCTCGACAAGGCCAAGGCGGTGACCTTGCTGGTTCGCACGGGCGATGTCGCTCGATTCTTGATCGTGCGACCGACCAAGTGATGGATTTCGGATTGTTAGTTAGCGCAAGCTGACTTTCGCCACGACACTTCCCTGATTCCCGCTCATAGGAACCGATCGGTCGACGCCCGGTGGGCGGCGCCGGGTCCGAAATTGCCCCCAGGACATCCACAGCTCTTTGTGGATAAACTGTGGATAGAATTCGTGTTGGCGCGCTGCAACGCAGAGAAATCAAGTGTTGGCGCGGGTTGCGGAACGGTCGTTTTGACTACAATGAAATCCCAACAAGCAGTTGCCACTACGTTTTGTTGGAAGGCGCGTCATTCGTTCGACGTGCCTTTTTTTTGACCCCAGCGCGGCCCTTCGGGCCTTCACATCGCTTCGCGATATGAGCCTCACCGCAACGGCTGCGCCGTTGTACCTTCAGCAGAGGCTGCCCCGGAGATCGTCGAAGCTCGCATGGATCTGATCCGAAATTTTTCCATCATCGCGCACATCGACCACGGCAAGTCGACGCTCGCCGACCGTCTGATCCAGCGTTGCGGCGGTCTCTCGGACCGCGAAATGGAAGCGCAGGTGCTCGACTCGATGGACATCGAGCGCGAGCGCGGTATCACGATCAAGGCGCAGACCGCCGCGCTCGAATACAAGGCGCGTGATGGCGAGGTTTACCACCTGAACCTGATCGACACGCCGGGGCACGTCGACTTTTCGTACGAAGTGAGCCGCTCGCTCTCGGCATGCGAAGGCGCGTTGCTCGTGGTCGATGCGAGCCAGGGTGTCGAAGCCCAGACGGTGGCCAATTGTTATACCGCCCTCGACCTCGGCGTCGAGGTGATTCCGGTGCTCAACAAGATGGACCTGCCGCAGGCCGACCCCGAGCGCGCCAAGGAAGAGATCGAAGACGTGATCGGCATCAACGCCGACGAGGCGATTCCGTGCAGCGCCAAAACTGGCATGGGGATTGACGAGATTCTTGAAGCTGTCATTAGCCGCATGCCCGCGCCGCGGGGCGTACTCGAAGCGCCGCTGCGAGCGATGATCATCGATTCGTGGTTCGACAACTACGTGGGTGTCGTGATGCTGGTGCGTGTCGTCGATG
>JAYTHL010000498.1:0-2931 GCA_043732605.1 Rhizobacter sp.
GGCGGCTTGATCGTGGTCGACTTCATCGACATGGAGGAGAGCAAGAACCGCCGCGAGGTCGAACAGCGCCTGCGTGACGCGATGCGCCAAGACCGCGCCCGGGTGCAGTTCTCGTCGATCAGCAAGTTCGGCCTGCTCGAACTGAGCCGCCAGCGCCTGCGCCCGGCGCTGAGCGAAGGCAACCACATCACCTGCCCGCGCTGCAACGGTACCGGCCACATCCGCGACACCGAATCGAGCGCGCTGCAGATCCTGCGCATCATTCAAGAAGAGTCGATGAAGGACAACACCGCCGCCGTGCACGTGCAGGTGCCGGTGGAAGTGACGTCGTTCCTCTTGAACGAGAAGCGCACCGAGATCACCAAGATCGAGCTGAAGCAACGCGTCACCGTGCTGCTCGTGCCGAACAAGAACCTCGAGACCCCGAACTACCGGCTCGAACGTCTGCGCCACGACGATCCGCGCCTCGAGAACCTGCAGGCCAGCTACACGATGGTCGACGAGCAGGAAGAGGAAGTCGGCATCACGCGCCGCGAGAAGACCAAGGCCAAGCAGGAGCCGGTCATCAAGGGCATCCTGCCCGAGACGCCGGCGCCGATGCCGGTCGAGCGTCCGCAGCCTGCTCCGGTTGCGGCACCGCAGCCGATGCCGGTCGCGGCCGCGAATCGCTTGCCGGTCGTGCGACCTGCCGCTCCGGTGGTGCCCGCTGGCGGCGGATTCTTCTCGTGGGTCAAGTCCCTGTTCGGCATCGAGCCCGAGCCGACGCCCGCGTCGCGCATCGCGCTCGCGGCACCGGTCGCCGTTCCGGGCGAACAGCCGCGACGCGATCGCGGTGAGCGCGGTGGCGATCGTTCCGAGCGCGGTGAGCGAGGCGACCGTGGCGGTCGCGGTGGACGTGGCGGCCGCGGCCGTGACGGCCAGCGCGGCGAGCGCCCGGCCGAAGGCGGCGCCGAGGCCGGGGCCGGCAATGCGCGCCCGCGCCGTAACGATCGTCCCGGTGACGCGCCACGCGCCGCCGAAGGTCCCGCCGGCGAAGCACGCGAGCCGCGTGAGCCACGGGAAGGACGTGAGCCGCGCGAGGGCCGCGAGGCCCGTGAACCGCGCGAGCCACGTCCGCCGCGTGGCGATGGTCGTGAGCGCGGCGAAGCCCGTCCCGAAGGTGCCGAAGGCGCTCGCGCCGACGGCCGACGCGACGGTCGCAACGGCGGCGCGGGCCGTGCCAATGGTGCCGGCGAGCACGTCGCCACCGACGCCGCAAGCGATCAGGCTGTCCCGACGACGTTCGACGACACCATGCCCAATCCCCAGGCCGCCGACGGCGGCGAGGGCTCGGGCGAGCGCCAGGCCGGACGTCGCCGCAATCGACGCGGCGGACGCGGCCGCGATCGCGACGACGCGGGCACCGGCGATCGCGCCCCGGCGAACGACGCGCACATGACCGACAGCGAGCGCGAGCTCGCGCGTCGCGAAGCCGAAGCGCGTGGCCCGGACATCCGCGATCACGCGGACTCCGACGCCCCGCGCGAACGCGACGACGCCGAAGCGCCCGTCGCGATGGCCGACGCTGATCCGGGTCGCGTCGAAGGCGAGCCGTTCGCGCTCGCCGATGCCGATCGCGGTGAGCAGAACGTCGCAATGCGCGAGGACGGCACGCCCCTCGAGCCGCGTGGCGAAGGCAGCCGCCGACGCGGTCGTGGTGGCCGCGGACGCGGATCGCGCGAGGGCGATGCCCAGGCATCGGGCAGCGCCACCGCAGGCTTCGACGCCGAGTCGACGGACGCAGCGCCGCGCGAGACCGCCCCGAGGCACGAGTCGCCCGCTCCCGTCGCAGCGTCAGCGCAAGCGAACGTCGCGCCTCGCTTCGGCGAGACCGGCGTCGAGGGCGAAACCATCGATGCCGAGACGCGCGCCGAGCCGGTTGCCTACGCGCGCATGGCGGTCGAGCCTGTCGCAACGCCCGCGGCCCGCGTCGAGCCGGCCGTTGCGCCGCGCAGCGAGCCCGCGCCCGTGACGTCCTATGCGTTGCCGGTGCAGTCGCTCGAAGCAGTGGCCGAGTCGGCCGGCCTGCAGTGGGTCAACTCCGACGCCGGCAAGATCGAGGCGGCGCAAGCGGCGATGGCCGCAGCGGCACCTCCCCCTGCCGCGGCGCGCGAGATCCGCGTCGCGCCGGTGGTCGAGGACGGTCCGCTCGTGCTGGTCGAGACGAAGAAGGATCTGTCGCAGGTCCGGCTGCCGTTCGAGACCAGCGGACAGGACGCGCAAGGAACGCGCTGACCGACGGACCCTCCGCTCGGAACAAGCCGCCCCTCACCCGGGGCGGCTTTTTTTCGTCAGCTCAGGGCAGATGCTCGAGCGCGCGCTGGTACGCCGGCGCATGCATGAGCTCGTCCCAGGCGATCGGCGGTATCTCGGGCAGGAGTGCGAGGCGGCGCGCTTCGCTGTCGACGTCGGCGCGCCAATGGCCGGCCGCCTGGGCGGCGAGCAGGCCGTCGAGCAGGTCGTCGACTCCGCGGCCGCCGTCGAGCGATTGGTTGCAGAGCAGCACCATGTCGCAGCCCGCAGCAAGCGCCAGCGCTGCTGCTTCCGCGTAGCTCACGTCGACATCGCCGATGCGGCGCGCGCCGGCCATGCTCAGGTCGTCGCTGAAGATCGCGCCGTCGAAGCCGAGCTGCAGGCGCAGGATGTCGCGCAGCCAACGCTCCGAAAAGCCCGCCGGGTGCGCATCGACGCGTGGATAGATCACGTGCGCCGGCATCACGCTGCCAAGCGCGCCGGCGAGCCACTCGTACGGGCGCGCGTCGTCGGCGAGGATCGTCGTGAGCGTGCGCTCGTCGACCGGAATCTCGTGATGGCTGTCCGCCTTCACGTAGCCGTGTCCCGGGAAGTGCTTGCCGCAGTTGTGCATCCCCGACTGCAGCAGGCCGTGCATCA
>JAYTHL010000499.1:0-2930 GCA_043732605.1 Rhizobacter sp.
GCCAGCGCTCAGCCTGTTGCCGCGACGCCGCGGCACGAGCGCCTTCCGACCGCACCGCGCCGAGGCCCGGTGCTCCCGACAAGAAGCATTGGAGTGATGCAATGAGAACGACATATTGCGGCCTGGTGAGCGAAGCGCTCCTCGGCCAGACGGTGACGCTGATGGGCTGGGCCCATCGACGCCGCGACCACGGCGGCGTGATCTTCATCGACCTGCGCGACCGCGAAGGCCTGGTGCAGGTGGTGTGCGACCCCGATCGCGCGGAGACCTTCAAGATCGCCGAGGAAGTGCGCAACGAGTTCTGCCTGAAGGTGACCGGCCTCGTGCGCGCGCGTCCCTCGGGCACCGACAACACCAACCTCACGAGCGGCAAGGTCGAGGTGCTCTGCCACGCGCTCGAGGTGCTGAACCCGAGCGTCACGCCGCCGTTCCAGCTCGACGAGGACAACCTCTCCGAGACGACGCGACTCACCCACCGCGTGCTCGATCTGCGCCGGCCGCAGATGCAGCGCAACATGATGCTGCGCTACCGGATGGCGATGGAGGTGCGCAAGTTCCTCGACGCCAACGGCTTCATCGACATCGAGACGCCGATGCTCACCAAGAGCACGCCGGAAGGCGCGCGCGACTATCTCGTGCCGAGCCGCGTCCACGACGGCATGTTCTTCGCGCTGCCGCAGTCGCCCCAGCTCTTCAAGCAGCTGCTGATGGTGGCGGGCTTCGACCGCTACTACCAGATCACGAAGTGCTTCCGCGACGAGGACCTGCGCGCCGACCGCCAGCCCGAGTTCACGCAGATCGACATCGAGACCTCGTTCCTCGACGAGGTCGAGATCCGGACGATGTTCGAGGAGATGATCAAGAGCACCGTCAAGCACGCGATCGGCGTCGAGCTGGGCCCGTTTCCGGTGATGACGTGGAAAGAGGCGATGCATCGCTTCGGCTCCGACAAGCCCGACCTGCGCGTCAAGCTCGAGCTCACCGAGCTCACCGATGTGATGACCGACGTCGACTTCAAGGTCTTCTCGGTGCCGGCCAAGATGAATGGCGGGCGGGTCGTGGCGCTGCGCATTCCGGCTGGCGGGGAGATGAGCCGCGGCGAGATCGACGGCTACACCGAGTTCGTCAAGATCTACGGCGCCAAGGGCCTCGCGTGGATCAAGGTCAACGACGTCGCCAAGGGCCGCGAGGGCCTGCAGTCGCCGGTCGTCAAGAACCTGCACGACGTGGCGCTCGGGGAGATCCTGAAGCGCACCGGCGCCAAGGACGGTGACCTGATCTTCTTCGGCGCCGACAAGGACAAGGTCGTCAACGACGCCATCGGCGCGCTGCGCGTGAAGGTCGGCCACAGCGAGTTCGGCAAGGCGCGCGGCCTGGTGCAGGGCGACTGGGAGCCGCTCTGGGTGATCGACTTCCCGATGTTCGAGTACGACGAGGGCGAGCAGCGCTGGAGCGCCGTGCACCATCCGTTCACGAGCCCGAAGGACGGCCACGAGGACTGGCTCGAGACCGATCCGGGACGATGCATCGCCAAGGCCTACGACGTCGTCCTCAACGGCCTCGAGCTCGGCGGCGGCTCGGTGCGGATCCACCGCGAGGAGGTGCAGAGCAAGGTCTTTCGCGCGCTCAAGATCGACGCCGAGGAAGCGCGCGCCAAGTTCGGCTTCCTGCTCGACGCGCTCCAGTACGGCGCGCCGCCGCACGGCGGCATCGCCATCGGCCTCGACCGCTTCGTGATGCTGATGGCCGGCGCCGAATCGCTGCGCGACGTGATCGCGTTCCCGAAGACGCAGCGCGCGCAGGATCTGCTCACCAACGCGCCGGGCCCGGTCGACGAGAAGCAGTTGCGCGAGCTGCACATCCGGCTGCGCAACACGCAGGCGCCGGGGGCGTAGCAGGGCCGGGCGCGCGGCGTGGACATCGTCAACATCAGCACGGCGGCGCCGGGGTGGAACTGGCTCGCGGGCCGTTTCGCAGACCGGCCCGAGCAGCGCTGGACGCACGTGTCCACCGAGTCGATGCCGGTGCCCGGCTGGCTGCCGCGCGGCGATCTCGTGCGGCGCATCCTGGCAGCGCGCGCGGCGTGCCGCGTGGCGCAGTCCGACGATGCGCTGCTGGTCTCGCACGGGCCGCGCATCTCACTCTACGTCGAGCTCGCCAACCGGCGCCAGGCGCGTCGCAAGGAGCACCTCGCCTACGTCTTCAACTACACCGAGCTGCCGCAGGGGAAGAAGCGGGCGCTGCATGCGCGCGGGCTCTCGACCGTCGACCGCTTCGTCGTCTTCTCGAACGCCGAGCGGGCGATCTATGCGCGCCACTTCGATTTGCCGATCGAGCGCATGGACATGATCCACTGGGCCGTCCGGCCACCGGCCATCCGCGCCGACGAGCCGCCGCTGATCGCGGGCGACTACCTGTGCGCGGTCGGCGGCCAGGGCCGCGACTACGGCGTCCTGGTCGACGCGATGCGAAGGCTGCCGGCGCTGCGCCTCGTGATCGTCTCGACGCGCCCCGCGATGGCGGGGCTGAACCCGCCCGACAACGTCGAGGTCCGCTTCGACACGCCGCTGGCCGAGGCGACGAACATCATCGCCCATAGCCGCTTCATGGCGCTGCCCTTGCGCGACGCGCAAGTGCCGTGCGGCCACGTCACCATCGTCTCGGCGATGCACCTGGGCAAGGCGATCGTCGCGACCGACTCGAGCGGCATCACCGACTACGTCCAGGAAGGCGTCGATGCGCGTCTCGCCGCGCCGCACGATCCGGTCAGCATGGCGCGGGCGATCGAGTCGCTCGCCGCCGACGACGGCGAGCTCCGCCGGCTGGGCGAGAACGGCCGCACGTTCGCGCGCGAGCACTGTATGGAAGACAACGCGGTCGACTATTTCGATCGCTATTTGAAGTCGCGCGCGACCGCCGTGTCACGATGA
>JAYTHL010000500.1:0-2927 GCA_043732605.1 Rhizobacter sp.
GCGGCCAGGTGGCCGGCCATCGGGTCGCCCATGACGCCCAGGCCGAGGAAGGCGACGTCGCGCGCGGGGATGCTGTCGTAGGTCTTGGTGGCCATGGCGTGTCCGGGATGAAGAGGGGAAACGAAAACGGCCCCGAAGGGCCGTCGCGGTGAGCAGCCGGCGGGAGCGGGGCGCTGCGGCGCCCGCTCCCGGAGGCGCTACTTTACGATTTGCAGGTGCTCGGTGCCCGCGTTCAGGTCGCTCGAGCGCGCGCGTTGGCTGTGAAGCTTGATCTGCAGGCGCAGATCGTTGACCGAATCGGCGTTGCGGAGGGCATCCTCGAACGTGACGGCCTGGCTCTCGTAGAGATCGAACAGGCTCTGATCGAAGGTCTGCATGCCGAGCTCGCGCGAGCGCTTCATGATCTCCTTGATCTCGGCGACCTCGCCCTTGAAGATCAGGTCGGAGATCAGCGGCGTGTTGAGCATGATCTCGACCGCCGCGACCCGGCCCTTGCCTTCCTGGCGCGGCAAGAGACGTTGCGAGATCAGCGAGCGCAGGTTGAGCGAGAGGTCCATCAGCAGCTGCGCGCGCCGCTCTTCCGGGAAGAAGTTGATGATCCGGTCGAGCGCCTGGTTGGCGCTGTTGGCGTGCAGCGTCGCCAGGCACAGGTGACCGGTCTCGGCGAACGCGACCGCGTGCTCCATCGTCTCGCGGTCGCGGATCTCGCCCATCAGGATCACGTCCGGCGCCTGGCGCAGCGTGTTCTTCAGGGCGATGCCCCAGCCGTCGGTGTCGATGCCGACCTCGCGCTGCGTGATGATGCAGTTCTTGTGCGCGTGCACGAACTCGACCGGGTCCTCGATCGTGATGATGTGGCCGAACGAGTTCTCGTTGCGATGGTCGACCATCGCCGCCAGCGACGTGCTCTTGCCCGAGCCCGTCGCGCCGACGAAGATCACCAGGCCGCGCTTGGCCAAGGCGATGTCCTTCAGGATGTGCGGCAGGTTCATCGTGTCGATGGTCGGGATGACCTGCGGGATCGTCCGCATCACCAGACCGACGTTGCCCTGCTGCACGAAGGCGTTGACGCGAAAGCGGCCAATGCCCTGCGGCGCGACCGCGAAGTTGCACTCCTTCGTGCGCTCGAATTCGGCCGCCTGCTTGTCGTTCATGATCGAACGGGTGAGCGCCAGCGTGTGCTGGCCGTTGAGCGGCTGCGGCGAGACCTTGGTGACCTTGCCGTCGACCTTGATCGCGGGCGGGAAGTCGGCGGTGAGGAAGAGGTCGGAGCCGTTGCGCGACACCATCAGCCGCAGCAGATCGTTGACGAATTTCGATGCCTGGTCGCGTTCCATATCTTGGCTCCTGCTCGGCTCAGCCTGGGAAATTCTCGGGAAATTTCGCCTTGCCGCGCGCTTCCGCGGGCGACACGATGTTGCGCCGGACGAGATCGGCGAGGTTCTGGTCGAGCGTCTGCATCCCGAGGCTGTTGCCGGTTTGGATCGACGAATACATCTGCGCGACCTTGTTCTCGCGGATGAGGTTCCGGATCGCCGCCGTGCCGAGCATGATCTCGTGCGCGGCGACGCGGCCCGCGCCGTCCTTGGTCTTGCACAAGGTCTGCGAGATGACGCCGATCATCGACTCCGACAGCATCGAACGCACCATCTCCTTTTCGGCGGCCGGAAAGACGTCGACGATCCGGTCGACGGTCTTGGCGGCGCTCGAGGTGTGCAGTGTGCCGAACACGAGGTGGCCGGTTTCCGCGGCGGTGAGCGCCAGGCGGATCGTCTCCAGGTCGCGCATCTCGCCGACCAGGATGCAGTCCGGGTCTTCGCGCAGGGCAGAGCGCAGCGCGTTCGCGAACGACAGCGTGTGCGGCCCGACCTCGCGCTGGTTGATCAGGCACTTCTTCGACTCGTGCACGAACTCGATCGGATCCTCGACCGTCAGGATGTGGCCGAACTCGTTCTCGTTCAGGTGGTTGACCATCGCCGCCAGCGTCGTCGACTTGCCCGAGCCGGTCGGGCCGGTGCACAGCACCATGCCGCGCGGCTTGAGCGACAGCTCGGCGAAGATGGCCGGGCAGTTGAGTTGCTCGAGCGTCAGGATCTTCGAGGGAATCGTCCGGAACACGGCGCCGGCGCCGCGGTTCTGGTTGAAGGCGTTGACGCGAAAGCGCGCCAGGCCCTGGATCTCGAACGAGAAGTCGCACTCGAGCGACTCTTCGTAGTTCTTGCGCTGCGAGTCGTTCATGATGTCGTACACCATGTCGTGCACTTGCTTGTGCTCGAGCGGGTCGACATTGATGCGGCGAACGTCGCCGTGAACGCGGATCATCGGCGGCAGGCCGGCCGAGAGGTGCAGGTCGGAGGCCTTGTTCTTGACCGAAAACGCCAGCAGCTGGGTGATGTCCATGGGTCTTCAGGAAGTGGGTGCCGGATCGCGCCGCGACGACGCGGTGCAACGCGCTGCCACGGGTGGCAAGGCGCAATGATCGCAGACAAGCTCGCCCAAGTGAACGCGCGCATTGCAAGCGCCTGTGCGGCCGCCGGACGCCCCGTGCAAAGCGTCACGTTGCTCGCCGTGAGCAAGACCTTCGACGCCACGGCGGTCGCCGAGGCGCACGCCGCGGGCCAACGGCGCTTCGGCGAGAACTACGTGCAGGAAGCGCTCGACAAGATCGCCGCGCTCTCGGCGTTGGAGCCACGGCCCGAATGGCACCTGATCGGGCCGCTGCAGGCCAACAAGACGCGCGTCGTCGCCGAGCACTTCGACTGGGTCCACTCGGTCGATCGCCTGAAGATCGCCGAGAGGCTGAGCGCGCAGAGGCCCGATCGCCTGGCACCGCTCTCGGTCTGCCTGCAGGTCAACATCAGCGGCGAGGCGACGAAGAGCGGGCTGGCGCCGGCCGAGGTCGCCGAAGTCGCACGCGCAGTGGCGAC
>JAYTHL010000501.1:0-9683 GCA_043732605.1 Rhizobacter sp.
GCCATGATCAGGAAGCCGTAGCGGACCTGCCAGGTCGCCTTGACGCGGCCGGCCATGCGGCCGGAGACGAAGGCGCCGCAAACGATGCCGGCGATGGTCAGCACGAAGAACCAGAAGAACTGCCCCGGCCCGAGACCGAGGATCTCGCCGAGAAACACCGGCGTCGACAGGACGTACAGGAACATGCCGTTGAACGGCACGCCGCTCGCCAGCGCGAGCATCAGGAAGCGCGGATTGCTGCCCAGCTGCCAGTAGCCGCGCAGCAGGTTGGTGCTGCTGAAGGGCTGCTTGTGCGTGCTGTGCAGCGTCTCCGGCAAGAGCCGCCAGTTGGCCGCGAAGAGGACGACGCCGATCGCCGTGAGCAGCCAGAAGATCGCATGCCAGCCGACGTGGATGAACAGGAAGCCGCCGACCATCGGTGCGATCGCCGGGGCGACGCCGAAGTAGATCGTCACCTGCGACATCACGCGCTGCGCGTCGGCGGGTGGGAACATGTCGCGGATCACCGCGCGCGAGACGACGATGCCCGCGCCGGCCGACATCCCTTGCAGCGCGCGGAAGAAGACGAGCTGGCCGATGTGCTGCGAGAGAGCGCAGCCGGCCGAGGCCAGCGTGAAGACAACGAGGCCCGTGAGCACGACCGGCCGCCGGCCGAAGCTGTCCGAGAGCGCGCCGTGGAAGAGATTCATCAACGCGAAGCCGAACAGGTAGGCCGAGAGCGTCTGCTGCATCTCGACCGGCGAGGCGCCGATCGCCTTGGCGATGCCCGTGAAGGCCGGCAGGTAGGTGTCGATCGAGAACGGCCCGAGCATGCCGAGGCAGGCGAGCAGGATCGCCAGGGCCCAGCGCGGGGCCCGCCAGAGCGTTCGGGCGTCGGGGTTCACGAGGGGCGGTGGGGATGTCGGCAGTCGCGCGGTGCGCGCGGGGTCGGGCGAAAAAAGAGTGAAGCGAGCCGATAGGCCGGATTCTGTGCAGGCGAACCGTCTTGCGACGGCCCACCCGTGACCGCCATTCCTCTGGGCCGGACATCGCTGTCCGGCTCGGTGCTACCTACCCGCCGGCTCGTGCGGAGCCACACTTCCAGGCAAGCGCCGAAACGCCCGCCCACGCCGGCCTATTGGGTATTGCTGCGCGTAGAGATTGCCCGTTTCACCCGACAGGGCGTCCTTTCGGCCGCCCGATCGACTCGTCTCTGTTGCTCTGATCCTCACCTCGCGGTGGACAGCCGTTAGCTGCTACGCCGCCCTGTGCAGTCCGGACCTTCCTCCCGTGCCGCCTTGCGACGGCACCGGCGGCGGTCTGGCCCGCTTCACCGGCTCGATTATCGGCGAGCGTCTGCGCGCCGCCACAGTGAGGGCATGTCGATGACGGCAAGCCCGGTGAAACGCACCCGGGCAGGTAGACTGCCGGGCGGCGGGGCCACGAGCGCCGCTCTCGCCTGCGTCAACCGATCCGCCGTTGTCGCGTTTTCATGTCTGGTCCCGCTCTCTCGTGCCTGCCACGCCGGAGCGGCGATTCAAGAAATGCCCCTTCCCTTCAATTCAATGATCAGGAGATATCCGATGAAGAACCAATTCGCACTGGGCGCCGTCGTCGCCGCCGCCGTGGCCGTGTTCTCGCAAGGCGCGTTCGCGCAAGCCTCGTCGCCGACACGTGCCGAAGTCAAGGCCGAAACGAAGGCCGCCGAGAAATCGGGCGCGCTGGTTCCCGCCGGCGAAGGTCCGGGCGCGATGGGCAAGCAGCCCTCGACGATGTCCGACAAGACCCGCGCCGACCGCAAGGCGATGACCAAGGCCGACATCAAGTCGGGCGCGACCAGCCCCGCCGGCGAAGCCAGCGATCTGAAGATGGACAAGGCCGACAAGGCCAAGGGCACCGACAAGACCCGTGCCGAGCGCAAGGCGCAGACCAAGGCCGACGTCAAGGCCGGCAAGACCCAGCCCGCCGGCGAAGCGCCGCAGCCGTCGTCGGAAGCGCCGAAGAAGTAAGACCTCGTCACGCGCCACGGCGCGTTGCCAGGAACGGGAAAGCGGCTCTTCGGGGCCGCTTTTTCGTTTCTGCGCCGCCTTCTCAGGCCTTGCCCGGCTTGGCCTGGCGCAGATCGCGGACAGCGACTTCCGACGTGCCTTCCTTTTCCAGCTGGAACAGGTCGATCGCCTTGAGCAGCTTGGTGAGGGTCGCGTAGCCGTAGTTGCGCGGATCGAACGAGGCCTGGTTGCCGATCTGCTGGCGGACCGCGCCGACCCGCGCCCAGCCGCTCTCGCCCTGGGCGCCCTCGATCGCATTGCGCAGCAGATCGACGAGCTTGGCGTCGCGGCGCAGCTTGGCCGTTGGCACGCGCAGCGGCGTCGCGCCACCGTCGTCGCGCGCCGGCTCGTCGGTGTCGATGTCGACCGACGCGATCGAGGCCCGCGTCGAGAGCTTGTCGAGATAGAGGAAGCGCGAGCAGGCGTTGACGAAGGGCTCGGGCGTCTTCTGGCCGCCGAAGCCGTAGACCGCGGCGCCCTTGGCGCGCAAGTACATCACGAGCGGCGTGAAGTCGGCGTCCGACGAGACGATGCCGAACGCTTCGGGCCGATCCGAATAGAGCAGGTCGAGGGCGTCGATGACCATCGCCATATCGCTCGCGTTCTTGCCCTTCGAGTAGTCGAACTGCTGCATCGGCCGGATCGCGTGCTCGTGCAGGATCTCCTCCCAGCCGCGCAGCTCCTGCTTCTTCCAGTTGCCGTAGGCGCGGCGGATGCTGGTCTCGCCGAAGGTCGAGAGCTCGTTGAGAATCACGCCGATCTTGGCCGCCGGCGAGTTGTCGGCGTCGATCAGGAGGGCGATGCGGGGCGACTTGTCGACCATGGGGAGCCTCGTGAAAAGGTCAGGCGGCGAGCCGCCACGCGATCGTCTCGCCGCCACGCAGCGGCTTGAGCTCGGCCTCGCCGAACGGGAACGACTCCGGCACGGTCCAGTCGACCTTCTTCAAGGTGACCGTGCCGCTGTTGAGCGGCAGACCGTAGAACGCCGGGCCGGCGCGGCTCGCGAACTGCTCGAGCCGATCCAGCGCGCCGGCGGCCTCGAAGGCCTCGGCGTAGAGCTCGAGCGCGCTGAACGCGGTGTAGCAGCCGGCGCAAGCGTTGGCGTGTTCCTTGAGCGCGGCGGGATGCGGCGCGCTGTCGGTGCCGAGGAAGAAGCGGTCGCTGCCGGACGTCGCCGCGGCGACGAGCGCGCGCCGGTGCTCCTCGCCCTTCAGCACCGGCAGGCAGTAGTAGTGCGGCCGCATGCCGCCGACGAAGAGCGCGTTGCGGTTGTAGAGCAGGTGGTGTGCGGTGACCGTCGCCGCCGTGTTCGTTCCGGCTTCGGAGACGTACTGCGCGC
This sequence comes from Rhizobacter sp., assembly GCA_043732605.1. Taxonomy (GTDB): domain Bacteria; phylum Pseudomonadota; class Gammaproteobacteria; order Burkholderiales; family Burkholderiaceae_C; genus Schlegelella_A. The sequence goes on from JAYTHL010000501.1 coordinate 3,367, forward strand.
CTTCACGTGTCGTCACGTGCTCCAGCACGATCTTGAGCGCCGGGAAGTCGCGTCGAAGGCCGCGGAGATGGCGATCGATGAACACCGCCTCGCGGTCGAAGATGTCGATCTCGGGATCGACGACCTCGCCGTGCACGAGCAGCACGATGCCCTCTCGTTCGGCCGCGGCGAGCGTCGCGGCGACCTTCTTCAGGTCGGTGACGCCGGCGGCGCTGTTGGTCGTCGCGCCGGCCGGATAGAGCTTGATCGCGAGGACGCCTGCTTCCCTGGCGCGACGCATCTCCGACGGCGGCGTCGCGTCGGTGAGATAAAGCGTCATCAGCGGCTCGAACGCGACGCCGGCCGGGACCGCGGCGAGCACGCGATCGCGATACGCCAGCGCTTGCTCGACGGTGACGACCGGCGGCTTCAGGTTCGGCATGACGATCGCACGCGCGAACTGGTGCGCACTGTGCGGCACGACCGTGCGCAAGGCTGCGCCGTCTCGGACGTGCAGATGCCAGTCGTCGGGACGCAGGATCGTCAGCTCGGCGGTCATGCGCCGATTGTCCCTCGCCGGCGGTGCACGCCGGCGCGGCGCGCCGATCAGTGCTGCAGGATCTTCGAGAGGAAGTCCTTGGCACGCGGCGACCGCGCGTCGGGGTTGCCGAAGAAGTCCTCGCGCGAGCAGTCCTCGACGATCTTGCCGGCGTCCATGAAGATGACGCGGTTGCTGACCTTGCGCGCGAAGCCCATCTCGTGGGTGACGCACATCATCGTCATGCCTTCCTGCGCCAGCGCGATCATGACGTCGAGCACCTCGCCGACCATCTCCGGGTCGAGCGCCGACGTCGGCTCATCGAACAGCATCACGATCGGGTCCATGCTCAGTGCGCGCGCGATGGCGACGCGCTGTTGCTGGCCACCGGAGAGCTGGCCGGGGAACTTGTCCTTGTGGACCATGAGGCCGACGCGGTCGAGCATCTTCAGGCCGCGCGCAAGGGCATCGCTCTGCGAGCGTCCGAGGACCTTGATCTGGGCCAGCGTCAGGTTCTGCGTCACCGTGAGGTGCGGGAACAGCTCGAAGTGCTGGAACACCATGCCGACGCGCGAGCGCAGCTTGGGCAGGTTCGTCTTCGGGTCGGAGAGCGAGATGCCGTCGACGACGATGTCGCCCTTCTGGAACGGCTCGAGCGCGTTCACGGTCTTGATCAGCGTCGACTTGCCCGACCCCGACGGGCCGCAGACGACGACGACCTCGCCCTTCCGGATCGAGGTCGTGTTGTCGGTCAGCACCTGGAAGGCGCCGTACCACTTGGAGACGTTCTTGATATCGATCATGTTTGGGGCCTGGGGGCTCAACGGATGATGGCGATCTTCTTCTGCAGCTGTCGGACCATCATCGAGAGCGAGAAGCAGATGATGAAATAGACGACGGCGGCGAGCAGGTAGGTCTCGACGGGCCGGTTGAAGTTCTTGCCGGCGACCTCGAAACCCTTCAGGAGGTCGTATTCGCCGACCGCGTAGACCAGCGACGTGTCCTGGAACAGGATGATCGTCTGCGTGAACAGCACCGGCAGCATGTTGCGGAATGCCTGCGGCAGCACGATCAGCTTCATGCACTGCGCGTAGCTCATGCCGACCGCGTATCCGGCCGAGACCTGCCCGCGCGAGACGCTCTGGATGCCGGCCCGCATGATCTCCGAGTAGTAGGCCGCCTCGAAGAACGTGAAGGTGATCATCGCCGAGATGGCGCCGCCGAGCGGGTGCCCGATGAGCTTGGGGATCAGCAGGAAGAACCACAGGATCACCATCACCAGGGGAATCGAGCGGAACAGGTTCACGTAGCCTGCCGACGGGTACGCCAGCCACGGCTTGCCCGAGAGCCGCATCATCGCCAGCAGCGTGCCGAGCACGATGCCGCCGACCATCGCGATCAGCGTGAGCTCGATCGAAAACGCGAGCCCCTTCAGGATGAAGGCGGAGACGACCTTCCAGGTGATGAACGAGAAATCGAGATTGCTCATTTCGCACCCAGCATGCCGGGCACCCGGACCCGCTTCTCGATGAAGGCGGCGATGCGGTTGATCGCGAACGCGGAGATGAAGTAGAGGAACGTCACCGGGATGAAGATCTCCTCGAACCGCGACGTCTCTTCCGAGGCCTGAAGCGCGAACTGCGTCAGCTCGGCGATGCTCACCGCGAACGCGACCGAGGTGTTCTTGAAGATGTTCATCGACTCGCTCGTGAGCGGCGGGATGATGATGCGATAGGCCATCGGCAGCAGCACGTAGCGATACGTCTGCGGCAGTGTGAGGCCCACGGCCAGACCGGCATAGCGCTGGCCGGTCGGCAGGGTCTGGATGCCGGCGCGCACCTGCTCCGAGATGCGCGACGAGGTGAAGAAGCCGAGCGCGAACACGACGAGCACGAAGCTCGGCACCGCGCGCAGCGACAGGAAGATCGACGGGATGACGTGGTACCAGATGAAGATCTGGACCAGCAGCGGGATGTTGCGGAAGAACTGCGTCCACGCGTCGCCGAAGCGGACCAGCCAGGGATTGGGCACGGTGCGCAGGATGCCGATGACCGAGCCGACGGCGAGCGCGACGATCAGCGAAAGCACGGCGACGGAGCACGTCCAGCCCCACGCCGACATCATCCAGCGAAGATAAGTCTCACCTCCACCCGTATCGTGCAGAAGGATCTGCCAATCCCATTTCCCCACGCCTGCTCCCTTGTCCTGCGCCTGTCGACGCCGGCTCTGTGTTCGATCGCGGGGCCTGCCCCAAACGAAAAAGCGCGACGCGAATGGCTCCGCGCCGCGCATCCTCACTGTAAGCAAAGTCCGCGCCGGGCAGCGCTAGGGCTTACCTCAGGCGAACCCGCGAACGCGGGGCGAATCGCTCAGGGCTGGGCGTATTCCTCGAGCGGCTTGTCCGTCGGATTGGCCCAGGCGGCCTTCGTCGCTTCGCTGGCCGGCAGACCGACCTTGGTGTTCGACGGCGGGATCGGCTGCATGAACCACTTGTCGTAGAGCTTGGCGACCTCGCCGCTCTTGGCCATCGCGCGCACGCTGTCGTCGACTGCCTTCTTGAAGGCCGGATCGTCCTTGCGATACATGATCGAGATCGGCTCGACGCTGAGCGGCTCGCCGACGATCTTGTAGTCGGCCGGGCTCTTCGACTTCGAGATCAGGCCGGCCAGGATCTGGCCGTCCATCACGAACGCATCGGCGCGGCCCGATTCGAGCAGCAGGAAGCTGTCGGAGTGGTCCTTGCCGTTGAGCTCCTTGAAGTCCATGCCGGCGGCGCGCTTGTTCTTGCGCAGCAGCTGGACCGAGGTCGTGCCGGTCGTGGTCGCGACGGTCTTGCCGTTCAGGCCGGCGATGCCGGTGATGCCGCTGCTGGCCTTGACGGCGATGTGCACTTCCTCGACGTAGAGCGCCGGCGCGAAGGCGACGTCCTTCTGGCGGGTCGCGTTGTTGGTGGTCGAGCCGCATTCGATGTCGACGGTGCCGTTCTGGACCAGCGGGATCCGGTTCTGCGACGTCACCGGCTGGTACTTGGTCTCGAGCTTGGCCAGGCCGAGCTGCTTCTGGATGTCGGCGATGACCTTCGCGCACACGTCGTAGTGGAAGCCCGCGTACTTGCCGTCGCCGAGCGTGAACGCCAGCGCGCCCGACGACTCGCGCACCCCTTCGGTGATCGTGCCGGTGTCCTTGATCTTCTTCAGCGTGTCTTCGGCGTGCGCGAGGCCGGCGACGGCGAACGCCGAGACGGCAACTGCGAGCGGGGCCAGCATTGATTTCTTCATGTGAACTCCTGGATGGTTGAGAGCGTGAGGCAGGCCTCGCCTCTATATCGAAATTCTAGGCATGGCCGCCGACACGTTTCGCCGCAATCAGGCCGATTCGAGGGTTTTGCCGGGGGCCGCAGCGTGCAAGCTTCGTGCCTCGCAGCCGGTCTCAGGCCTCGACGGCCTCGCTGCTGCTCTGCTGCAGCTGCCACATCTCAGCGTAGCGGCCATCGCGGGCGACCAGCTCGGCGTGGGTGCCGCGCTCGACGATCCGGCCCTGCTCCATCACCAGGATCTGGTGCGCCTCGACCACCGTCGACAGGCGATGCGCGATGACCAGCGCCGTGCGGTTCTGCGCGACGTTGTGCAGCTCGGCCTGGATCGCGCGCTCGTTGGCCGAATCGAGCGCCGACGTGGCCTCGTCGAAGATCAAGATCGGCGGATCCTTCAGCAGCGTGCGCGCGATCGCGACGCGCTGCTTCTCGCCGCCCGAGAGCTTGAGGCCGCGTTCTCCGACGATCGTGTCGTAGCCCTTCGGCGTCGAGGCGATGAAGTTGTGGATGTGCGCCGAGCGGGCCGCGCCTTCCACGGCAGAACGATCGGCGCCCGTGCGGCCGTAGGCGATGTTGTATTCGACGGTGTCGTTGAAGAGCACCGTGTCCTGCGGCACGATGCCGATCGCCTCGCGCAGGCTCTTCTGCGTCACGGCGCGGATGTCCTGGCCGTCGATCGAAATCCGGCCCGAGTCGACGTCGTAGAAGCGGAACATCAACCGTGCCAGCGTGCTCTTGCCCGAGCCCGACGGACCGACCACCGCGACCGTCTTGCCCGCCGGGATCTCGAAGCTCACGCCATGCAGGATCTCGCGGTCCCGGTCGTAGCCGAAGTGGACGTCCTCGAAGCGCACCGAGCCCACTGGCGAGCGTGGTCCCGCGCCGCGCGTCACGAGCGGCGGCGCGCCCGGCGCGTCGGCGATCTCGCGGTTCTGGCCGAGCAGCGCGAACATCTTCTCCATGTCGATCATCGACTGCTTGATCTCGCGGTAGATCACGCCGAGGAAGTTGAGCGGGATGTAGAGCTGGATCATCAGCGCGTTGACCAGCACGAGATCGCCGAGCGTCATCTGCCCCGAGACCACGCCGACCGTCGCGCGCCAGACGAGCAGCGTCACCGCCGTCGCGATGATCAGGCTCTGGCCGAGGTTGAGCATCGAGAGCGACGTCTGCGACTTGATCGACGCCTTCTCGAGATGGCCCAGGTTCTCGTCGTAGCGTGCCTGCTCGAACGGCTCGTTCGAGAAGTACTTGACCGTCTCGTAGTTGAGGAGAGCGTCGAGCGCCTTGGTGTTGGCCTTCGAGTCCTGCTCGTTCATCGCGCGCCTGAACGCCGTGCGCCATTCGGTCACCGTCACCGTGAAGCCGATGTAGAGCACGAGCGCGCCGAAGGTGATGGCCGCGAACCAGCCGTCGAACTTCGCCGAGAGCAGCACGATCACCATCGTGATCTCGACCAGCGTCGGCAGGATGTTGTAGATCGTGTAGTTGAGCAGCGACTGGATCGAGCGCGAGCCGCGCTCGATGTCGCGCGAGACGCCGCCGGTCTGGCGCTCGAGATGAAAGCGCAGGCTGAGCGCCAGAAGATGCTCGAACGCCTCGAGCGAGACGCGGCGCGCGATCCGCGCTGCGACCGGATAGAACAGGAACTCGCGCAGCTCGGTGAAGAGCGTGATCGAGACGCGCAACGCGCCGTAGCCGATCAGGATCGCTACCGGCACGACGAGCACGCTGCGCGGATCGCCGGGCTTGAGCGCGAGCGCGTCGACGAGCTGCTTCAGGATCAGCGGAACGCCGATGTTGGCGAGCTTGGCGCCGACCAGGCACAGGAGCGCGATGCCGACGCGCCAGCGCCAGGCCCAGACGTAGGGCACGAGCTTTGCAAGCGTCCTCCAGTCGGACTTCTGCCGGCCTCCCGGCGCGGCGGCGGACGGGGCCGGCGGCGGCGTCGAGAGAGTGCTGGGTCGCATCGAAAGGAGTGTCAGTGGGCTTTGGTGGAAGAATCGGCGCTCGCCGCATCGACGTGGAGCAATATGCCCGAGATCTCATCTGAGGACGCTGAGGCCATCCTCAACGGCATCGCGCCGCTGCAGCTGCCGAACGACCGCCAGCTCGTCATGCGCACGATGCCGATGCCGGCCGACGCCAACGGCAACGGCGACATCTTCGGCGGCTGGATCATGGCCCAAGTCGACATCGCCGGCGCCGTCCTTCCGGCCAGGATCGCGAAAGGCCGGATCGTCACCGTCGCGGTCAACCAGTTCATCTTCAAGCAGCCGGTCTCGATGGGCGACCTGCTGAGCTTCTACGCCCGTGTCGAGCGCATCGGCAACACCTCCGTCACCGTCAACGTCGAGGTCTATGCCGAGCGCAACCCGGCCGACCTGCACGTCGTCAAGGTGACCGAGGCCAACCTCACGTATGTCGCGATCGACATGAACGGCCGGCCGCGCCCGATCCCGAAGGGCTGAGCCGCACTTGAGCGTC
>JAYTHL010000502.1:0-2923 GCA_043732605.1 Rhizobacter sp.
CTCTGCATGTTCCTCGCCGTCGCCTTCCGGCTCGGCTCGCTCGAGAGCGCGCTCGACATGGCGCCGCTGCTGCAGATCGGCATCGCGCTCCTCGCGCTGCCTGCGCTCGGCGTCGTCGGCCTCTACCGCACCGTCGTGCGCTACATCGACCTGCGCGTGCTGGTCGCCTCGAGCGCAGCTCTTGCGGCCGTGGTGCTCTCCGTCAGCGCGCTCGCCTGGGCGCTCCAGGTCGTCGTGCTGCCGCGCTCGGCCTTGCCGATCTTCTGGTTCGTCGCCTTCGCCTACGTCGTCACTTCGCGCTTCATCGCCCGCGCCCTGCTGCGGCGGGGCATGAAGCAGGTCGGCCGGCACCGTCTGCGCACCGCGATCTACGGCGCCGGCGACGCCGGCGCCCAGCTCGCGCAGGCGATGCAGCTGAGCCCGGACCACTCGGCCGTCTGCTTCCTCGACGACCGCAGCGACCTGCAGCGCAAGATCGTCGCCGGCCTTCCCGTGTACGCGCCGACGGCGCTCGCCGACGCGATCTTTCGCCACGAGATCGAGCAGATCGTCCTCGCGATTCCATCGGCGAGCTCGGCGCAGAAGCGGCGCCTGATCGAAGGCGTCGAAGGCGCCGGTCTGCCGGTGAAGATCCTGCCGAACCTGTTCGAGCTGGTCGACGGCAAGGCCGGCGTCTCCGACATTCGCGAGGTCGACGTCGCCGACCTGCTCGGGCGCGATCCGGTGCCGCCCGATCCGGCCCTCTTCGCGCGCAACATCGCCGGCAAGGTCGTGCTCGTCACGGGCGCGGGCGGTTCGATCGGCAGCGAGCTGTGCCGCCAGATCGCGACCCAGCGCCCGGCCAAGCTGCTCCTGCTCGATCACTCGGAGTTCGCGCTCTACACGATCGACCAGGAGCTGCGCGACACCTGGCGCGGCATCGATGTCGTCGCCTGCCTCGGCTCGGTGCTCGACGAGCGGCTGATGCAGTCGCTGCTGCACGAGCACCGGGTGCAGACGATCTATCACGCCGCTGCCTACAAGCACGTGCCGCTGGTCGAGGCGAACATGCAGCAGGGCCTGCGCAACAACGTCTTCGGCACGCTCGTGGTCGCCCGTGCGGCGCTCGACGCCAATGTCGAGATGTGCATCCTGATCTCGACCGACAAGGCGGTGCGACCGACCAACGTCATGGGCGCGTCGAAGCGCGCTGCCGAGCTGATCTTCCAGGCCGCGGCGATGCGCAGCGGCGCGCGCACGATGTTCTCGATGGTCCGATTCGGCAACGTGCTCGGCTCGTCGGGCTCGGTCGTGCCGCTCTTTCGGCGCCAGATCGAGGCCGGCGGCCCGGTGACGATCACCCACCCCGACATCATTCGCTACTTCATGCTGATCGGCGAAGCCGCGCAGCTCGTCGTCCAGTCGGGCGCGATGGCGCGCGGCGGCGATGTCTTCGTGCTCGACATGGGCGAGCCGGTGCGCATCGCCGATCTGGCGCGCACGATGATCCACCTCTCGGGCCTGACCGAGCGCACGCCGCAGCACGCCGACGGCGACATCGAGGTCGAGTACGTGGGACTGCGCCCGGGCGAGAAGCTCTACGAAGAGCTGCTCATCGGCGAGTCGGTGGTGCCGAGCGGGCATCCGCGGATCATGTGCGCGCGCGAGCGCCACATCGAGCCGGCACTGCTCGACAAGATGCTCGTGTCGCTGCGCGCGGCGTGCGACGCGAACGACCACACGGCGATGGTGCGCCAGCTCCGCAACCTCATCCCCGAGTACCGCTCGGCCGACGAGGTCAACGCCGAGGCGTCGGCGTCGCTGGCGAAGCGCTAGGCCGGAACCGCGCCGCTCGCGACCGGCGATGGCGGTCGCATCGACGACCTTCCTAGAATGCGCGGTCCTCTGAACGACCATGACCACTCCAGACACCACTCCCCCGGACGAGAACGTTCTCGTCGCCGAACGCCGCGAGAAGCTCGCTGCCATCCGCACGCGAGGCGTCGCGTTCCCGAACGACTTCAAGCCGAAGCACCGGGCCGCCGAACTCGTGCGCAAGTACGGCCACCTCGACAACGAGACGCTCGAGCCGCAGGCGCTCGCCGTCACCGTCGCGGGCCGGCTGATGCTCAAGCGCGTCATGGGCAAGGCCAGCTTCGCGACGCTGCAGGACGCGACCGGCCGGATCCAGCTGCGCGTCAGCGTCGATGCGATCGGCGAGACCGACTACGGCTTCTTCAAGCACTTCGACCTTGGAGACATCATCGGCGCCGAGGGCCTGCTCTTCAAGACCAAGACCGGCGAGCTGACCGTGAAGGTCGACAAGCTCCGCCTGCTCACCAAGAGCCTGCGGCCGCTGCCCGACAAGTTCCACGGCATGGCCGATGCCGAGGACAAGTACCGCCAGCGCTACGTCGACCTCATCACCGACGAGACCGCGCGCGCGCGTTTCGCGGCCCGGAGCAAGACGCTCTCGTCGATCCGCCGCTTCATGGTCGAGCACGGCTTCATGGAGGTCGAGACGCCGATGCTGCATCCGATCCCGGGCGGCGCCAACGCCAAGCCGTTCGTGACCCATCACAACGCCCTCGACCAGCAGATGTTTCTGCGCATTGCGCCCGAGCTCTACCTGAAGCGGCTCATCGTCGGCGGCTTCGAGCGCGTGTTCGAGATCAACCGGAGCTTTCGCAACGAAGGCCTGTCGGTACGGCACAACCCCGAGTTCACGATGATGGAGTTCTACGCCGCGTACTGGAACCACCACGACCTGATGGACTTCACCGAAGAGGTCCTGCGCCATGCGGCGCGCGAGGCCGCGGGCTCCGCGCGCCTGACCTATGCGGGCAAGGACGTCGACCTGGAATCCTCGTTCGCGCGCCTGACGGTGAAGGAGGCGCTCGTTCGCCACGCGGGCCTGAGCGACGCCGAGGCGGTGGACGCCACC
>JAYTHL010000503.1:0-2919 GCA_043732605.1 Rhizobacter sp.
TGGGCGACGATCGTCGCGCCGCATCCCGCCGCGCAGGCGATCGCCGGGGTGCTGATGGGCGGCGTCATTGCGCGCCTCTTCATCCTCGGCCACGACGCCTGCCACCAGAGCTTCACCCGTCACCGGCGGCTGAACCGCTGGCTCGGCCGTCTGGTGTTCCTGCCGTCGCTGACGCCCTACAGCCTGTGGGAGGTCGGCCACAACGTCGTCCATCACGGCTATACCAACCTGCGCGGCTTCGACTTCGTCTGGCAGCCGTGCACGCTCGCCGAGTACCTGGCCCTCCCGGCCTGGCGGCGCGGCCTCGAGCGCGTCTATCGCAGCGGCCTGGCGCCGTGGCTCTACTACCTGGTCGAGATCTGGTGGACGCGGATGCTCTTCCCGAGCCGCGCCGTGATGCCGACCCGGCGCAAGGCCTTCGTGCTCGACGGCCTCCTGGTCTGCGCCTTCGCAGCCGCCTGGGCCGCAGGACTCGCGGCCGCTGCCGCGGCGACGCATCAATCGCCGATATGGCTCCTGTCGATCGGCATGGTGCTGCCGCTCCTGGTCTGGAACGGGCTGATCGGCTTCGTCGTCTACGTCCACCACACGCATCCGGGTGTGGCCTGGTACGAGAACAAGTCGGCCTGGTCGGCGTCGCAGCCGTTCGTGTCGACGACCGTGCATCTGACCTTCCCCGCCGGCCTCGGCGCGCTGCTGCACCACATCCTGGAGCACACCGCGCACCACGTCGACATGGGCGTGCCGCTCTACCGGCTGAAGCGTGCGCAGGCCTTGCTCGAGGACAGGCTCGCGGGAGCGATCGTCGTGCAGCCCTTCTCGTGCCGCTGGTACGCCGACACCGCGCGACGCTGCAAGCTCTACGACTTCGAGGCGCGTCGCTGGACCGACTTCGCCGGGCGACCGACGAGCTAGCGAAGCCTCAAGCCGCGGCCGCGTAGCCGACGCGCACCGCTCCCCAGTGGCGGCCCTGCACGTACACCGGCACGCTGATGTCGTGCATCGTCTCGCCGGTGTCGCGCAGGTAGGTCTGGACCAGCACGCCGGCATGGCGCGCGCAGGCCTGGCCGACCTTGTCGGTGAAGATGCGCTTGGTGCGGTTGCCGGCCAGGTCCTGTCCGTAGTCGCCGGTCAGCGGCTTGCAGAACTTCGCGTTGTGCGTCGGGCAATAGCCGTCCTTGTTGACGACGATCGAGTACGCCGCGCCCTGCTCCAGCACCGGCTCCTGGATCGCGGGGAAGGCGCGATCGGTGAAGCGATCCCAGCCGACCGTCTTCTTCGGCGGATCGGTGCCGGCGACGTCCTCGTAGACCGGCGAGAACAGCTCGTCGAGGCGCAGCTTGCCTGCGGTCAGCGCCGATTCGAGCGTCTTCGACGCGTCCACGGCGACCTGGTGTGCCAGGCTCCTGAACTTCGAGTGCTCGCAGTCGACGCCTTCGGCAGCCATGCCGGAGAGCAGCGCCTCGACGCTCGCCGAGACCGTGTCGCCCGACGCCTGCGAGGTGTCGCCGAGCCGGTCCATCGTCGTCGCCAGGCCGGCGGCGACCTCGGCGAGCGTCCGCGTCGTTCCTTTGACGGTGGTCGACGACGCGCCCGCGATCTCGAGCCGCGCGACGATGGTGTCGACCGCTTCGACGGTCTCGCTGACCCGGCCGACAAGGCTCTTGACCTTGACCGCGGTCGCGTCGGTCGTCTCGGAGGTGGTGCGCGCGGCGCTGACCGCGCTCGAGTTCAGCGCGAAGATGCTGCTGACCTGGCCGGCGATCGCCTTGGCCTGGTCGGAGCTGACGTCGGCGAGCTTCCTCACCTCCGCGGCGACCACCGCGAACCCGCGCCCGGCCTCGCCGGCGCGTGCCGCCTCGATCGCGGCGTTGAGCGCGAGCAGGCGCGTCTGCGTCGCGATCTGCTGGATCGTCCCGGCCGCGTCCTGGATCGTCTGCACCGCGCGCGACAGCTCGCTGACGCGCTGGGAGACGTCGCGCGAGCTCGCCGTCATCGCCTCGAGATCGCCTTCGACCGAGCGCAGCACTTCAGCGTAGCCGCGCGCTGCGGCCTGCGTCTGCTGCGCTGCCTGGACGGCCGCGTCGAGCGCGTCGGATGCGACTGCGGCGCTGTCGTAGGCGACCGTGATCAGGTCGACTGCCGCCGTCGTCTCGGCCGCCGCCTTGTGCGCCTGCTCGGCGACCTTGGCCGACTCGAACGACGCCTTGGACAGGCTCGGCGCGGCCGTGCGCAGATCGCCGATCACGCGCTGGTGCGTCGCGCCCTCGTCCCTCGCGCCCGCGACGAAGCGCGCGAGGCCGGCGCAGGCGAGCGCCTGCAGCGCGACGACGAGCGACCAGAGCGACGAGGTGACCGCATATCCGGCGCCGGCCGCCACGAGACCGGCGATCGAGAGCAGCCAGAGAAAACGACGAGGGACCATGGACCGGGCGCGAAGCGAAACGGGATCAGCCCGGTTCATCGGCCCGGCACCGGCGAACTTGAGCCGCGCCGGCCGGCGGTCACGCCGCCATCGTCTCGATCGCCGCGGCCAGCCGCTCGACGTCGCTCTCGTCGTTGTAGACCTGGAACGAGAGCCGCGTCCAGAGCCTGCCGCCGCGCGCCAACACGGGCGCCTCGATGCCGTGATCGGCGAGGAGCGCGTCGCGCACGCGCTGCGCCGTCACGGCATCGGCGCCGGCGAAGCGGGCCGGCAGAGGCACGGTCGCCATGCAGCCGATCATCGACTCGGGCGTCGGCCACTCGAAACTCCAGCGCGCCGCGAGGCCGAGGGCGCTCTGCCACGCGAGGCGGTGGTTGTGCTCGCGCATGGCCGCGACGCCGAGCACCTCGGCCATGAAGTCGAGGCCGGCCGGCGCGCTCAGCCACGACGACGGATCGCGGGTACCGGTCCAGTCGAACTCCTGCAGCCAGTCG
>JAYTHL010000504.1:0-9667 GCA_043732605.1 Rhizobacter sp.
ACTATGTGGCGCTGGCAGGGCAGGACACGTCGCTCTGGGACCACCAGCTGCTCGAGGTCGCCGAGCGCGCGCTGCACCGCGCGGCGGGCCTCGCCGCACCCGGGCCGTTCCAGCTCGAAGCCGCGATCCAGTCGGCGCACACCCATCGTGGCCTCGGGGCCGACGTGCCCGGCGAGGCGATCGTCCAGCTCTACGACGCGCTGGTCGAGCGCCAGCCGACGATCGGCGCGCTCGTCAGTCGCGCCTCGGCGATCGGCGCGGCGCGCGGCGCCGAAGCCGGCCTTGCGGCGCTCGCCGCGATCGACACCGCGACCATCGCGAGCTATCAGCCGTACTGGGCTGCGCTCGCCCATCTCGAGACGGTCGCCGGTCACGTCGACGCCGCGCGGATCGCCCGCGAGCGCGCCGTCGGCCTCACCAGCGATCCGGCGGTGCGTCGCTTCCTGTTGCGGGGCTCCTCGTCGTCGTCTGCGTCGTCCTGAGCGCAGCGAAGGTCTCGTGGGACGGCGGGATTCTTCGCTGCGCTCAGAATCACGGCTCTCATGTGCCAGCTCCTCGGAATGAACGCCAACACGCCGACCGACGTCGTGTTCAGCTTCACCGGCTTCTCGACCCGCGCCGAGGAGCACAAGGACGGCTTCGGCATCGCCTTCTTCGAGGGCAAGGGCGTGCGCCTCTTCGTCGACACGCACAGCGCGCGCGAGTCGCCGGTCGCGGAGATGGTGCGGCGCTATCCGATCCGCAGCGAGAACATCGTCGCCCACATCAGGAAGGCGACGCAGGGGCCGGTCGCGCTCGAGAACACGCATCCGTTCGTGCGCGAGCTCTGGGGCCGCTACTGGGTGTTCGCGCACAACGGCGACCTGAAGCAGTTCGCGCCGCGCCTGCACGGCGCGTTCCGGCCCGTGGGCGCGACCGACAGCGAGCACGCCTTCTGCTGGCTGATGCAGGAACTGGCGAAGGCGCACGCCGACGTGCCGTCGATCGACGAGCTGACGGCAACGCTCGCCGAGCTGATGCCGCAGGTCGCCGCGCACGGCGTCTTCAACGCGATGCTCGACAACGGCCAGGCGCTCTGGGCGCACTGCTCGACGAACCTGCATCACATCGTGCGCCAGCATCCGTTCGCGCGCGCGTCGCTGCAGGACGAGGACGTCATCGTCGACTTCGCGCGCGAGACCTCGCCGCGCGACCGCGTCGCCGTCGTCGTCACCGAGCCGCTGACGAAGGACGAGCAGTGGCACGCGTTCGCGCCGGGCGAGATCCGCGTCTTCGTCGACGGCGCGCCGGTGGCCTGCTGAGCGCCCGCAAGGGCCGCGGCCCGGGAGCGATGACAATCCGCCCCGGACCCACAGCCTGGTGACTCCGCCGCCCATGACGACCCCCGCCGCCCCGACTCCGCGCTTCGACAGCTTCTACAAGTACGAGGAGCTGACCCAGCTGCTCTTCGAATACGCGCAAGCGTTCCCGACGCTGGCGGCGATCCGCTCGATCGGCAAGAGCTACGAAGGCCGCGACATCTGGGTCGCGACGATCACCAACATCGCCGCCGGCGCGGCCGAGGACAAGCCCGCCTTCTGGGCCGACGGCAACATCCACGCCGCCGAGCTGACGGCGTCGACGGCGGTGCTCTACTACCTGCACGAGCTGCTCACGAAGCACGGCCACGACGCCGACATCACCCAGCTGCTCGACACGCGCACGATCTATCTTTGCCCGCGTCTGAATCCCGACGGCGCCGAGTTCGCGCTGGCCGACACGCCGCGTCACATCCGCTCGTCGACGCGGCGCTATCCGTTCGACGAGGAGCCGGTCGAGGGCCTCACCGCCGAAGACATCGACGGCGACGGCCGCATCCTCTTCATGCGCGTTCCCGACTCGAACGGCACGTGGAAGAAGTGCGAGCAGGACCCGCGCCTGATGGTCGCGCGCCAGCCGGGCGAGTTCGCGGGCCAGTATTACCGCGTCATGCCCGAAGGTCTGATCCAGAACTACGACGGCCTCACGATCAAGGTCAACTCCGACATCGAAGGGCTCGACCTGAACCGCAACTTCCCGTCGGGCTGGCGCCAGGAGCATGAGCAGGCCGGCGCGGGCGACTATCCGACGAGCGAGCCGGAGGTCAAGGCGATGGTCGACTTCATCGTCGGCCACAAGAACATCGGCGCCGCGATCAGCTATCACACGCACAGCGGCGTGATCCTGCGGCCGATGGGCACCGAGAGCGACGACGACATGATTCCGGAGGACTTGTGGTCGATCAAGCGCTTCAGCGAGATCGGCGCGAAGCTCACCGGCTATCCGGCGATCAGCATCTGGCACGACTTCAAGTACCACCCGAAGGACGTCATCAGCGGCACGCAGGACTGGGTCTACGAGCACCTCGGCGCGCTCTTCTGGGTGGTCGAGATCTGGGCGCCCAACAAGGAAGCCGGCATCGCCGACTACAAGTGGATCGACTGGTACCGCGAGCATCCGGTCGAGGACGACCTCAAGCTCATCAAGTGGAGCGACGAGCAGTGCGGCGGCAAGGCCCACGTCGACTGGAAGCCGTTCATGCATCCGCAGCTCGGCGCGGTCGAGATCGGCGGCTGGGACAAGATGAACTACTGGCGCAATCCGCCGCCGAACCTGCGCGAGCGCGAGGCTGCGCGCTTCCCGAAGTGGATGACGACGATCGCGCTCTCGCTGCCGAAGCTCGAGCTGCTGCGCACCGAGGTGCGCGCGCTCGGCCCCGACACCTGGCGCGTGCGCATCGCCGTCGCCAACAGCGGCTGGCTCCCGGCCTACGTCACGCAGCGCGCGCTGGCGCGAAAGACGGTGCGCGGCGTGATCTTCGAGATCCACCTGCCCGAGGCCGATCGCTCCGTGTCTCTCGTGAGCGGCAAGCCGCGCATGGAAGGCCCGCAGCTCGAAGGCCATGCACCGAAGAACTCGCTCAACGCATTCCTGCCGGCACGCGAGATCACCGCCGATCGCGCCGTCGGCGAGTGGGTCGTGCGTGCGCCCAAGGGCACGCGCCTGGCGCTCTCGGCACGGGCCGACCGGGCCGGCGCGGTGCGGGCCGAGGTCGTCCTCGACTGAACCGGCTTTAGAAGCGCACGCGCATGCCGCCGGCGAGCGAAGTGCCCGAGGAGACGAAGCTCAGCTTCTCGTGCAGCGCCGCGACGTAGATGTCGGTGCTCTTCGACAGGTAGTAGTCGTAGCCGAGCGAGACCGTGCGATCGGTGGTGCCCATGATCCGCGACGACTTGTGCGACTGCCCGTACGACGCCAGGATCAGCCCGGTGCCGATCGGCACCGCGGCGCCGAGCTGGTACAGGGTCGTCTTCTCGTCGAGGTCGGCATCCGTCTTGACGCGGCCGGCCTGGCCGTAGACGCGGACGAAGGTGAAGTCGTAGGTCGCGCCGAGCTGGAGCGCGGTCTGGCGATGGAAGCCCGCCGGGATCGCCAGCGGAGTGTTCTCGATGCGCTCGACTGCAAAGCTCACCGCGAACGGACCGGTGATGTAGGCCACGCTCGTGCCGAAGTTGCGGCCCGGCGGCGGCGTGCGTGCGGCTTCTTCCGGCAGGTTGGCCGCGAAGTGGATGCGCAGCGGCGCATCCGTCGTGTTGTTGGTGTACGAGATCGAGTTGTTCCAGCGCGTGTCGCTCAACATCGCACCGGGCGTGCCGAAGTACTGGCGCGTGGCCGGCGAGAAGCCGAAGCCTTCGCCGAACGGGTTGAAGGCGATGGTCTGGAGGTAGAGCGGCGACGCGTTGCGGCCGAGCACGCTCGTGCCGAAGGCGCCCGACAGGCCGACGCTCGACTCGCGGCCCCAGAAATTGTCGCCGGTGAATCGGCCCGCGGCGCCGGCGTCGACCCGCACGTAGGTCTCGAGCCGGAAGACGGCGCGCAATCCGCCGCCGAGGTCTTCGCTGCCGCGGATGCCGAGGAAGCTGCGCGTCAGGTTGCCGCTGTCGAGCTCGTACTGCGCCTTGCCGCCGATCGGCTTGACGCGGGCGCCCGAGGCGTCGAGCAGGCCATAGACCGTCGCGGTCTGCGCGCCGGCTCCGGCGGAGCAGAGCAGGGCGACCGCCGCGGCGAGGGTGCAACGGATCGAAGAAGTCGTTCGGGACATCTCGGCTTTCGGCAGAAGGGGAGGACGTCATCGCGCGGGGGCGCGCCACTAGTCATCGCGCGGGGGGCGCGCCACTATTCTGGCCGAGAACCGGCGCGCCACCGAGAGGCTGTTGCGCGCCCGACGTCGCCGCACAATCGGCTTCCTTGCCTTTTCCCGACAACCGATGCAGATCTCCGTCAACGGGGCGTCGCGCGAGATCGCCGACGAACTCGCCGATCCGGCGCTGCCCCTGCTCTGGGCCTTGCGCGACGTGCTCGGCCTGACCGGCACGAAGTTCGGCTGCGGCGTCGCGGCCTGCGGCGCCTGCACGGTGCACGTCGACGGCGTGGCGGTGCGCTCGTGCGTGTTGCCGCTCTCGACGCTCGGCGGTCGGAAGGTCGTGACGATCGAAGCGCTCGGCAGCGCCGACCAGCCTCATCCTTTGCAGCGCGCCTGGGTCGAACATCAGGTGCCGCAATGCGGCTATTGCCAGAGCGGGATGCTGATGGCCGCGGCGGCGCTGCTGGCGAAGAACCGTGCGCCCAGCGACGCCGACATCGACGCCGCGATCGGCAACATCTGCCGTTGCGGCACCTATCCGCGCGTGCGCGCCGCCATACGCGCCGCGGCAGGGTGAACCGACGCTCCCTCTTCCTGAGCGGCGTCGGCGCGGCCGGCGCGCTCATCGTCGGTTGGAGCGTCCTGCCGCCGCGCGACCGGATCGGCGCCGTCGACGCGCTGCCGGTCGAAGGCGGCGAGATCGGGCTCAACGGCTGGATCAAGATCGGCGCCGACGGCACCGTACTGCTGGCGATGAACCGCAGCGAGATGGGCCAGGGCACGCACACCGCGCTGGCGATGCTCGTCGCCGAGGAGCTCGACGTGCCGCTGGCGCGCATACGGCTCGTTCCGGCCGGGCCGGAGCGGCTCTACGGCAACGTCGGGATGATGGTCTCGAGCCTGCCGTTCTTCCATCCGCGCGAGACCGAGCCGGGCCAGGAGACGACGCCCGCGCGCGCCGGCCAGTGGGTCGTCGCCAAGGTCGCGCGCGAGCTCGGCATCAACGTCACCGGCGGCTCGGCGAGCGTCGTCGATGCCTGGGAGGTGCTGCCGATGGCCGCGGCGACGGCGCGCGCGCGCCTCGTCAACGCCGCCTCGATCGCGTGGAAGCAGCCGGCCGGCGAGATCGTCGTGACCGAGGGCGTCGTCAGCCATCCGTCCGGCAGCTCGGCTCATTTCGGCGAGCTCGCGCGCATGGCGACGGCGACGCCGGCCGGCGACGTTCGCGTCAAGGCGCGCGTCGACTGGAAGCTGATCGGCACGGCGGCGCCGCGGATCGACGTCGTCGCCAAGAGCAACGGCTCGGCGGTGTTCGGCATCGATGTGCGCCCGCCCGGCTTGGTGTTCGCGGCAATCCGCCATTGCCCGATGCTCGGTGGCAGCGCCGGCGCGGTCGACGTCGCCCCGGCGCTCGCGCTCGCGGGCGTCGAGCGCGTCGTCCGGCTCGGTCCATACGCCGGCTCGACCGCTGCGCTGGCCGTCGTCGGTCGCACGGTCTGGCACGCGCAGCGTGGCGCAGACGCGATCAAGGTCGCGTGGCAGCAGCGTCCTGCGGGCGCGCTCGACAGTGCGGCGATCGTCGCGCGGCTCGAGGCGAGCGCGCGCGCCGCACACGCCAGCAATGGCGGCTTTGCGTTCCACAGCCGCGGTGATGTGGCCGCTGCCGACGCGGCAGCGAAGCGCCACGTCGATGCGATCTACCGCGCGCCGTATCTCGCGCACGCGGCGATGGAGCCGATCAACTGCACGGCGCGCGTCGCTGGCGGCAAGGTCGAGGTCTGGGCGCCGACGCAGGCGCCGGGGCTGGCGCGCGCCGCAGCGGCCGAGGCCGCGCAGGTCGCGGAGGACGCGGTCACGGTCCACGTCACCTACCTCGGCGGCGGCTTCGGGCGCCGGCTCGACGTCGACTTCGTCGGCCAGGCCGTGCGCATCGCGCTCGAGACCGGCGGCCGGCCGGTGCAGCTCGTCTGGTCGCGCGAGGAAGACATGCGTCACGACTTCTACCGCCCGGCCGGAGTCGCGATGCTGACCGCCGGCCTCGACGCCGACGGCCTGCCACTCACGTTGCGCATCACGAGCGCCGGCGACGCGATCACGCCGCGCTGGATGGAGCGCGGCATCCCCGAGCTCGTCGGCCCGGTCGACACGCCTGACAAGACGGCGAGCGAAGGCCTCTTCGACCAGCCCTACGGCATCGCCAATCAGCGCATCGCCCACGTCGCGACGCTGAGCGGCGTGCCGGTCGGCTACTGGCGCTCGGTCGGCCATTCGCACAACGCCTTCTTCAGCGAGTCGTTCATCGACGAGCTGGCGCTTGCCGCCGGCCGCGATCCGGTCGACTACCGGCTGCTGCTGCTGAAAGACGCGCCGCGTCACGCGGCGGTGCTTCGGCTCGCCGCCGAACGGGCCGGCTGGCCGGGTCACGGCAAGACGCGGCCGCTGCCGGCCGGCCGGGCGCGCGGCGTGGCGCTGCACGAGTGCTTCGGCAGCGTCGTCGCGCAGGTCGTCGAGGCCTCGATCGAGAACGGCCGGCCGCGCGTGCACCGCGTCGTCTGCGCCGCCGACATCGGCACGGTCGTCAATCCGGGCATCGTCGCGCAGCAGATCGAAGGGGCGGTGATCTTCGCGCTGTCGGCGGCGCTCTATGGACGCATCGACATCGTCGACGGCGTCGTGCAACAGGGCAACTTCCCGAACTATCCCGTCGTGCGGATGAGTGAGTCGCCGGTCGTCGAGACGCATCTGGTCGCGAGCACGCGCGCGCCCGGCGGCGTCGGCGAGATCGGCACGCCGCCGCTCGCGCCGGCGCTCGCCAATGCGCTGTTCGCGCTCACCGGCAAGCGGCTGAGAGAGCTGCCGCTCACGCTCTAGCGATCAGCCGCGTGCGGTGGCGAGCTCGTCGCGTGCGACTTTGGCGGCGCGACGCGATGCCGCCGCGAAGTCGGGCCCGGCGCCGGCATAGAGCACGGCGCGCGACGAGCTGACGATGATCGGATCGGTCGTCTCGCCGCCGTTCCCGCGCCAACCGGCGCGCACCGTCGCGGCCGGATCGCCGCCCTGCACGCCGATGCCGGGAATCAGCAGCGGCAATCCCGGCGCGAGCTCGCGCACGCGCGCGATCTCGGCGGGAAAGGTCGCGCCGACGACGAGGCCGATCTCGCCGCCGCGGTTCCACTCGGTCGTCGCGAGCGTCGCGATGTGCTCGTACAGCTTCTCGCCCGACGCCAGCCGCAGGTCTTGCAGATCCGCGCCGCCCGGATTCGACGTGCGGCAGAGCAGGATCACGCCCTTGCCCGCGTGGCGCAGATACGGCTCGATCGAGTCGAAGCCGAGCAGCGGCGAGAGCGTCACGGCATCGGCGCGGTAGCGGTCGAAGACTTCCTTCGCGTACTGCTCGGCCGTGCTGCCCATGTCGCCGCGCTTGGCGTCGAGGATCACCGGGACATCGGGCGCGCTGTCATGGATGTAGGCGATCAGGCGCTCGAGCTGGGCTTCGGCGCCGTGGGCCGCGAAGTAGGCGATCTGCGGCTTGTAGGCGATCACCAGGTCGCGCGTCGCGTCGACGATGGCCGAGCAGAAGTCGAAGATCTGCGCCGGGTCGTTCTTCATCGCGCCGGGGAAGCGCGACGGATCGGGATCGAGGCCGACGCAGAGGAGCGAGCGGTTGACGCGCTCGGCATGGGCGAGCTGGGCGCGAAAGCTCATGGCTTGCTCCTCTTGCTCCCCTTGCTCCCCTTGCTCTCCATCGACGCGGCATCGGCGGCAGCCACGGCCAGCGCCGCGGCCCGGCCGACGTAGCTGCGCGGCGTGAGCGCGAGCAATCGCTCGCGCTCGGCCGCGGGAATCGCGAGGCTACGCAGGAACGCGTGCAGCGCGTCCTTCGTGATCGCCTTGCCGCGCGTCAGCGCCTTGAGCTGCTCGTACGAATCGGCGATGCCATGACGCCGCATCACCGTCTGTACCGGCTCGGCCAGCACTTCCCATGCGCCGTCGAGGTCGGCGTCGATCGCGCCGCTGTCGACACCGAGCTTGGCCATGCCGCGCGCGATCGAGTCATACCCCAGCAGCGTGTGTCCGAAGGCGACGCCGAGGTTGCGCAGCACGGTGCTGTCGGTGAGGTCGCGCTGGAAGCGCGAGATCGGCAGCTTCTCGCTCATGTGGCCGAAGAGCGCGTTGGCCAGCCCGAAGTTACCTTCGCCGTTCTCGAAGTCGATCGGATTGACCTTGTGCGGCATCGTGCTCGAGCCGATCTCTCCCGCGACCGGCTGCTGCGTGAAGTAGCCCAGGCTGATGTAGCCCCAGGCGTCGCGCGCCCAGTCGACGAGGATCGTGTTGGCGCGGCGCACGGCGTCGAACAGCTCGGCCATCGCGTCGTGCGGCTCGATCTGCGTCGTGTACGGATTGAAGACGAGGCCGAGGCGCTGCTCGACGACGCCGCGCGAGAACGCTTCCCAGTCGAACTCGGGATAGGCCGCGACATGCGCGTTGTAGTTGCCGACCGCGCCGTTCATCTTCGCGAGCAGCTTCACGGCGGCGATGCCGTCGCGGGCGCGATCGAGCCGGGCGACGACGTTGGCGACTTCCTTGCCGAGCGTCGTCGGGCTCGCCGTCTGGCCATGCGTGCGCGACAGCATCGGCGTCGCGGCGTGCGTGCGCGCCAGGCCGGCGAGGGTCGCGACCAGACCGTCGAGGGCAGGCAGCAGGACGTCACGGCGCGTGGCCTCGAGCATCAGCGCGTGGCTGGTGTTGTTGATGTCCTCGCTGGTGCAGGCGAAGTGGACGAAGGGCGTGGCGCCGGCGAGCTCGGGCTGGCCGGCGAAGCGCTCGGCGAGCCAGTACTCGACCGCCTTGACGTCGTGGTTGGTGCGCTTCTCGATCGCCTTGATCGCCTCGGCGTCGTCGGCCGAGAAGCGCTCGACGAGGCCGCGCAGGAACGACCGGGCGGCGCCGCTCGGCGCCGCGATGCCGTCGAGGCCCGATTCGCCGAGGGCGATGAACCACTCGACCTCGACCTGGACGCGGGCCCGGATCAGGCCGAATTCCGAGAGCAGTGGCCGCAGCGCGTCGAGCTTGGCGGCGTAGCGGCCGTCGAGCGGCGACAGCGCGGTGAGGGGCGAGGCGTGCATCGGCGAGATTATCGGCGGTGACCCTAAAATGAAATCAAACGAAGCCACCGCACAAGGAAGCGCCCCGCCCGCCCCATGAAACTCATCGGTTCAGTGAGCAGCCCGTACGTGCGCAAGGTGCGCATCGTCATGGCCGAGAAGAAGCTGGACTATCAGTTCTCGCAGGAAGACGTCTGGGGCAGCGATGCGATCCTGGCGTCGAATCCGCTCGGCAAGGTGCCGTGCCTGGTGATGGAAGGCGGCGAGGCGGTGTTCGACTCGCGCGTCATCGTCGAGTACCTCGATGCCCGCTCGCCGCTCGCCCGCCTGATCCCGGAGCCGAACCGCGAGCGCACGGAAGTGCGCACCTGGGAAGCGCTTGCCGACGGCATCCTCGACG
>JAYTHL010000505.1:0-2901 GCA_043732605.1 Rhizobacter sp.
TTGCGGCAGCGCGTGCTTGCCGGCGACCACGACGTTGACGTAGTGGCGGCTGCGCAGGCAGTGGTCGAACACCGAGAGCAGGCAGTTGGCGTCGGGCGGAAGATAGACGCGAACGATGTCGGCCTTCTTGTTGATCACATGGTCGAGGAAACCCGGATCCTGGTGCGTGAAGCCGTTGTGGTCCTGCTGCCAGACATGCGACGCCAGCAGGTAGTTCAGCGACGCGATCGGTCGCCGCCAGGCCAGCTCGCGGGTCACCTTGAGCCACTTCGCGTGCTGGCTGAACATCGAGTCGACGATGCGGATGAAGGCCTCGTAACTGTTGAAGAGGCCGTGCCGGCCGGTCAGCAGATAGCCTTCGAGCATGCCCTCGCACTGGTGCTCGCTGAGCATCGAGTCGACGACCCGTCCCGAGGAGGCGAGGAACTCGTCATTCGATTCCGTGTCGGCATCCCATTGCCGGCTCGTGACCTCGAACACCGCACCCAGCAGGTTCGACAGCGTCTCGTCGGGACCGAAGATCCGGAAATTGCGCTGCGTCCCGTTTCGCTCGGTGACGTCGCGAAGGAACTTGCCCAGAACGCGCGTGTCCTGGGCGTCGACGGCGCCCGGCGACGGGACGAGGACGGCATGCTCGCGAAAGTCGGGCATGCGCAGGTCGCGCAACAGCGCGCCGCCATTGGTGTGCGGGTTGGCGCCCATTCGCCTGTCGCCCTTCGGAGCCAGCTCGGCCAGCTCCGGGAGCAGGCATCCGGCTTCATCGAAGAGCTCTTCGGCCTTGTAGCTCTTCATCCACGTCTCGAGCTCCGCCACGTGTTGCGGATGATCTGCGTCGACCAGCAACGGCACCTGGTGCGACCGGAAAGTGCCCTCGTTCTTCAGCCCGTCGACGAACTTCGGTCCCGTCCAGCCCTTGGGCGAGCGCAGCACGATCATCGGCCAGCGCGGCCGAGCCGTGTCGCCGGAGACACGCGCGCTCGTCTGGAATTGGCGGATGTCCCGGATGGCGGCGTCGAGCGCCGTGGCCATCAGCTCGTGCATCCGGTCCGGATCGCTGCCTTCCACGAAGTGGGGTGTCCAGCCACAGCCACGGAAGAACTGGTCGAGCTCCTCGTGCTCGACGCGGGCGAGAACGGTGGGATTGCTGATCTTGTAGCCGTTGAGGTGCAGGATGGGCAGCACCGCGCCGTCGCCGACGGGATCGAGCAGCTTCGTCGACTGCCACGCGGCCGCCAGCGGACCGGTCTCGGCCTCGCCGTCGCCGACGATGCACGCGACGATCAGGCCGGGGTTGTCGAACGCCGCGCCAAAGGCGTGGCTGAGCGAATAGCCGAGCTCGCCGCCTTCGTGGATTGAGCCCGGCGTCGACGGCGCCACGTGGCTCGAAATGCCGCCTGGAAACGAGAACTGCTTGAACAGCTTCTGCATCCCGGCTTCGTCCTGGCTGATGTCCGGATAGATCTCGCTGTAGCTGCCCTCGAGGTAGGTGTTGGCGACCAGCGCCGGGCCTCCGTGGCCGGGACCGGCGACGTAGAACATGTCGAGGTCGTACTTCTTGATGACGCGGTTCAGGTGGGCGTAGATGAAGTTCTGGCCCGGCGTCGTGCCCCAGTGACCGACCACCAGGGGCTTGACGTCCGCGAGCGCGAGCGGCACGCGCAGCAACGGGTTGGCGTAGAGATAGATCTGCCCGACCGAGAGGTAGTTGGCGGCGCGCCAGTAGGCGTCCATTTTTCGAAGCAGGTCGGGTGCGAGCGTGGGGGTTTTCATGGTTCGAATCTTCTACGGACCGCGGCACATGTCGTCTGTGCGTCAGCGCTCATAGACGAGCCCAAAAGAGTGCTCGAGCGCGCGCACTCCGCGACGCGGTGAAGACAGAATGAAAGGGTCGGGGCGACCACGCGGAACCATGTCTTCTTCCTTCCACTGCTGCGCACGTCCTTGTTGAACGTTCTCGCCCTCAACAGCGGCTCCTCGTCGCTCAAGTTCGGCCTCTACGGCGTTCGTTCGGGGCTGGTCGAGGCGCTCGTCCGGGGAGAAGCGGAAGCTATCGGCGCCGCGGGCGGGCGGTTCCACGCCGAAGACTCCCGCGGCGCGGTCGTCGCATCGGACGACGACCTCATCGCAGACCAGCGCGCCGCGGTGGTCCGGGTCGCGCAGCTGCTCGCCGCGCTGGGCTTGCCGTCGCCGGCAGCCATCGGGCATCGCATCGTCCACGGCGGGCCCAAGCTGCCTCGTCATTGCCGCATCGACGGCTCGGTCCTGCGCAAGCTGGATGCCGCCGTGCCCTTCGCGCCGCTGCACATGCCGCCAGCGCTGGCGGTCATCCGGTTCGCGGAGGAGCATTTTCCCGGCATCCCCCAGACGGCTTGTTTCGATACGACGTTCCATGCGGGCATGCCCACCGTGGCGAGCACGCTCGCTCTCCCGCATGCGCTCCGAGCGCAGGGCATCCATCGATACGGATTCCACGGCCTCTCGTGCGAATCGATCGTTCACCAGCTGGCCGGCCGGCTTCCTGGCCGCCTGCTCATCGCCCATCTGGGCAACGGTGCCAGCGTGACGGCGGTTCGCGACGGGAAATCGATCGACACCAGCATGGGCCTGACGCCGAGCGGCGGGTTGATCATGGGCACACGCAGCGGCGACCTCGACCCGGGCGTCCTGATCTATCTCATGCGCGAGAAGGGGTTCGACGCCGATCGGCTCGAGGACATCGTGGACCATCGGGCCGGCCTCCTCGGCATCTCGGGTGTCGCCGGCGACATGAGGCGGCTCCACGAAGTGGCTGCGGCGAACGCCTACGCGCGGTTGGCGATCGAGATGTTCTGCTACTCGGCCCGCAAGGCGCTGGCCGCCATGGCGGCGGCCCTCGGCGGCGTCGACGCGATCGTCTTCACG
>JAYTHL010000506.1:0-2898 GCA_043732605.1 Rhizobacter sp.
GGACCGGCAGGCCGTCGAACAGGAATCGGTGCAGCTCGCTCACGGCCTGATCGTAGGCGCAGGCGACAATCGACGCATGGACAGCACTCTCTTCGATGCTGCCCGCGCCGACCTCGAAGGTGCGCGGCGCGAGGCCCGCGCGATCGCGACGTGGCCCGCCGAACGTCAGCCGGCCGATCTCGCCGAGGCCTATCGACTCCAGGCCGCGGTGGCCGCCGAGCTCGGCGCGGTCGCCGGCTGGAAAGTGGCCGCGGTCACCGACGCGCAGCGTCAGGCGATGGGCGTCGCGGTGCCGATCGCCGCGCCGCTGCTGGGGCGCTGGATGCACGACGCACGCGCCGCCGCAGCCACCCTCAGCCTCGCCGACTTCATCGCGCCACGACTCGAGTGCGAGTTCGCATTCGAGCTCGCACGCGACCTGCCGCAGCGTCCCGCGCAGCCGTACACGCGCGCCGAAGTCGCGGCGGCGATACGCGCATTGCGCATCGGCGTCGAGATCGTCGACTGGCGCCTGCCGCGCGGCCTCGGCGCGCTGTGCGAGCTCGCCGACGGTTTCAACAACGGCGCCTACATCGCCGGGCCGGCGATCGCGGCGTGGTCGGACATCGACCTCGGCGCGACCGCCATCGTGCTGCGCCGCAGCCACGACGGCCGCAGCGAGGACGTCGCCCACGGCGACGGCAAGGCGATCCTCGACGGCGACCCGTTCGGCACGGTCGTGATGCTCGCCAACGCGCCACCCGATGCGCTGCGCGGCCTCGCCGCCGGCACCATTGTCACCACGGGCTCTTGCACCGGCGCACCGCTGGCGCCAGGCGAAGGCCGCTACGTCGCGGAGTTCGCGCGCCTCGGCAGCGTCGAGTTCGTCTTGCGCCGCTGAAGGCGGCCACCGGGTTCAGCCGATCCGGACGAGCCCGGCGCGAAAGCGCTTCGCGTTGGCGACGTAGTGCAGCGCGCTTTGGCGCACTCCTTCGATCTGCTCGTCGGTGAGCGTGCGCACGGCGACCGCCGGCGAGCCGACGATCAGCGAGCCGTCGGGAAAGGTCTTGCCTTCGGTGACCAGCGCGCGCGCGCCGACGAGGCAGTTGCGGCCGATGCGCGCGCCGTTCAGGATCACCGCGCCGATGCCGACCAGCGAGTCGTCGCCGATCGTGCAGCCGTGCAGCATGACGAGGTGACCGATCGTGACGCCCTCGCCGACCGTCGTCGGCCGGCCGATATCGGCGTGCAGCACGCTGCCGTCCTGCACGTTCGAGCCGCGGCCGATAGTGAGCATCTCGGTGTCGCCGCGCAGCACGGCGCCGAACCAGATGCTGGCGTCGACGCCGAGCGACACCGCGCCGATCACCTGCGCGCTCTCGGCGACCCATGCGGTCGGATCGAGGGTCGGCGTCTTGTCGTCGATTCGGAAGAGAGCCATGGTGATCCGCTTGCCTTGAAGGATGTCGAGAGAAGGTTCAGCGCTTCGTGCGCGCGCGCAGCCTCGCGAGCCGCTCAAGGCTCGCCGGCGGCCACAGCGTCTTGCGGTCGTAGAACTCGGGCACGGCCGGCACGTCGGCCGGCAGCGTCAGCCAGGGCGCCTGCGTCGACGTGAAGATGTGAACGTCAGGCGGCAGCCGCGACGGATCGTCGAGGGTGCCGACCCGAACGAAGCGGATCGCCTCGCCGCCGCCCCCGTAGTGGCTCCAGACGGCGACCTTGCAGGTCGAACAGCGCGCGATCTTCTGGCCGGCGCCGCTCGCCGTCGGCGTCGTCACGGCTTCGGGCGCGCCGCTCAGCAGCGTGACCGCTTCGCTCTCGATCATCGCGTTGAGCACGAACGCGCTGCCGGTCTCGCGCTGGCACCACGTGCAGTGGCAGCAGTGAACGAAGAGCGGGCGCTGCGACATTCGGTAGCGGACCGCGCGGCAGGTGCAGCCGCCGTCGTGAGGAGCGTCGTAGGGGGCGGCCATCGTCATGCGAGTCGTGGAGCGAGAGACGATTGTCGCTCCGGCCGATCGGTCGATCGGCCACCGCAGCGGCGCGCCGAGCGATGATTGGGGACAACCCCCCAACGGAGGAACACATGAAGACCTGGATGAGGCGCACCGTCTGGACATTCGGCAGCGTCGTCGTCGTCGCCATTGCGGCGGCGGCGGTGATGGTCGGGCTCGGCGAGAGGAAGCTCGACCGGCGCATCGACATCGCCGTCGCGCCGGTGGCGCTGCGCACCGACGCGCCGGCGATCGAGCGCGGCCGCTATCTGTTCGCGTCGCGCGGCTGCGGCGAGTGCCACGGCGCCAACGGCGCCGGCCGCGTCATGCTCGACGGCGGCGGCATGTTCGTGCGCTCGGCCAACATCACGCCGCAGCCCGGCAGCGCCGTCGACGGCTATACGCCGACCGACTGGGTGCGCACGATCCGGCACGGCGTCAAGCGCGACCAGCGACCGGTGATGATCATGCCGAGCGAGGACTACAGCCGCCTCGTCGACGACGACGTTGCCGCGATCGTCGCCTACGCGTCGACCCTCGCGCCGGTCGCCGGTCCGAGTGGCGAAGTGCGACTGCCGCTGCCGGTCAAGGCGCTCTACGCCGCCGGCGTCGTCCGCGACGCGAGCGAGAAGATCGACCACGGCCTGCCGCCGGCAACGCCGGTGCCGGAAGGCGTCACCGACGGATACGGCGCCTATGTCGCCAATTCTTGCATCGGCTGCCACGGTGCGCACCTGACCGGCGGCAAGATCCCGGGCGCCCCGCCCGACTGGCCGCCTGCGGCGCGGCTCGCGCCCGGGCCGGGCAGCGCGCTCGATCGCTATCCCACGGCCGAACAGTTCGCGGCGATGCTGAAGAGCGGCAAGCGCCCCGACGGCAGCGCCGTGAGCACGGTCATGCCGTTCGAGTCGCTGGGCGCGATGAG
>JAYTHL010000507.1:0-2893 GCA_043732605.1 Rhizobacter sp.
GGCGCCGGCGGGCTGGTCCATTTCGGCCAGGGCAAGTGGTATCCGGGCGAGCAGCTGCCGCGCTGGTCGCTCAACCTCTTCTGGCGCCGCGACGGCGTGCCGATCTGGCACGACGACGCGCTCATCGCCAACGAGCGCGACGACCAGAGCGCGACCGCGGCCCACGCGCGCGAGTTCCTGCGCCGCCTGGCCATGCGCCTCGGCGTCGACCGCCGCCACGTGTTCGCGGCCTACGAGGACGTCGGCTACTGGCTGTGGCGCGAAGGCAAGCTCGCGATCAACGTCGAGCCGGGCGACGCCAAGCTCGCCGACCGCGCCGAGCGCGACCGCCTGCGCCACGTCTTCGCGCGCGGCCTCGGCGAGCCGGTCGGCTATGCGTTGCCGATCGCCCGCGACGAGCGCGATGACCGCCGCTGGCGCTCGTCGCCGTGGTACCTGCGCGGCGACCACTGCTACCTGATCCAGGGCGACTCGCCCGTCGGCTACCGGCTGCCGCTCGACTCGCTGCCGTGGGTGCGCCCGGCCGACATGCCGTGGATCTATCCGCCCGACCCGAACGAGGACGCCGCTCCGCTCGCCGTCGAGGGCATGGGCGACGATTCTTCAGGCCCCGGCTGGCACTCGCTCGACGAGGCCGGTCGCCCCCACTCGCAGGCGCACGAGACGCCGGCCGGCACGCACGACATCGAAGGCATCGAGGCCGAAGAGCCCATGCCGCACGCGCCGCTCGCGGCCGACCAGTCGGCGGGCTTCGTCGTGCGCACCGCGATCAGCGCCGAGGCGCGCCACGGCCGTCTCTACGTCTTCATGCCGCCGACGTCGTCGCTCGACGACTACCTCTCGCTTGTCGCCGCGGTCGAGAAGACCGCGCGCGCGCTGCGCCGACCGGTCGTGCTCGAGGGCTACGAGCCGCCGAGGGATCCGCGCCTCGTCGTCCTGCGCGTCACGCCGGATCCGGGCGTGATCGAGGTCAACGTCCATCCGGCGTCGAGCTGGAGCGAGCTCGTCGACCAGACGACGCAGCTCTACGCCGCCGCGCGCGAGACGCGCCTGACGACCGAGAAGTTCATGCTCGACGGCCGCCACACCGGCACCGGCGGCGGCAACCACTTCGTGCTCGGCGGTGCCAAGCCCGCCGACTCGCCGTTCCTGCGCCGGCCCGATCTGCTCGCCAGCATGATCGGCTACTGGCACAACCATCCGGCGCTGAGCTATCTGTTCTCGGGCATGTTCGTCGGCCCGACGAGCCAGGCGCCGCGCATCGACGAAGCGAGGAACGATTCGGTCTACGAGATCGAGATCGCGTTCGCCGAGCTGGCACGCGTCACCGAAGCCGAAGCCGGCAAGACGCCGCCGTGGCTGATCGATCGCCTCCTGCGCAACCTGCTCACCGACGTCACCGGCAACACGCACCGCGCCGAGTTCTGCATCGACAAGCTCTACTCGCCCGACGGCCCGACCGGCCGTCTCGGCCTGCTCGAGATGCGCGCCTTCGAGATGCCGCCGCACGCACGCATGAGCCTGGTCCAGCAGCTCCTGATGCGCTCGCTCGTCGCGCGCTTCTGGGCCGCGCCGTACAAGCCGGCGAAGCTGGCACGCTGGGGCACCGAGCTGCACGACCGCTTCATGCTGCCGTACTTCATCTGGAAGGATCTCGGCGACGTCGTGACCGAGCTGAACGATGCCGGCTACCCGTTCAAGCTCGACTGGTTCGCCGCGCACCGCGACTTCCGCTTCCCGCTGCTCGGCGACTTCTCGGCGGCCGGCGTCTCGGTCGAGCTACGCATGGCGCTCGAGCCGTGGCACGTGCTCGGCGAAGAGAGCGGCCCCGGCAGCACGGCGCGCTACGTCGATTCCACGGTCGAGCGGATCGAGCTGCTCGTCAGCGGCCTGGTCGGCGATCGGCACATCCTCACCTGCAACGGCCGGCGCCTGCCGCTGCAACCGACGGGCACGGCGGGCGAGTATGTCGCCGCCGTGCGCTACCGCGCCTGGACGGCGCCGTCGTCGCTGCATCCGACGATCCAGGCGCACGTGCCGCTGGTCGTCGATCTCGTCGACACCTGGATGAACCGCTCGCTCGGCGGCTGCCAGTACCACGTCGCCCATCCCGGCGGCATCAACTACACGACCTTCCCGGTCAACGCGCTCGAAGCCGAAGCGCGTCGCCTCGGCCGGTTCTTCCGCACCGGCCACACGCCGGGGACGTTCATCGTGCCGGCCGAATCGGCCAACCCGGACTTTCCGCACACCCTCGATCTGCGCCGGGCACCGGCAGCGCGGTAAGTTCGTTCGATGCTGGATCAACTCCTCGCCGGCTACGCGGCGCCAGAGGGACGCTTCGACGAGCTCCTCTCGGCGCCCGGCCGTCCGCGCGCGCACTGGGACGCGTTCGTGCGCGCGCTTGCAGAGCGCAGCGAGCGCGAGGTGAGCGACACGCTCACGCTCACCGAGCGGCAGATCCGCGAGCACGGCATCACCTACAACGTCTATGCCGACGCGCAGGGCGCGCACCGGCCGTGGGAGGTCGATCCGATCCCGCTCGTGCTGCCGCCCGACGAGTGGGAGACGATCGCCGCCGGCATCGAGCAGCGCGCCGACCTGCTCAACCGCGTCCTCGGCGATCTCTACGGTCCGCAGACGTTGCTCAAGGACGGCACGATCCCGCCGTCGGTGATCTTCGGCCACCGCGGCTTCCTCGCGGCGGCCGAAGGACTGCGCCCGGCCGGCGGCCGCCACCTGCTGCAGTACGCCGCCGACCTCGCGCGCTCGCCCGACGGTCGCTGGTGGGTCGTCAACGACCGGACGCAGGCGCCCTCGGGATCAGGCTACGCGCTCGAGAACCGGCTCGTCGTCTCGCGCGTCTTCCCGCAGATGTTCCGCGACCTGCACG
>JAYTHL010000508.1:0-2891 GCA_043732605.1 Rhizobacter sp.
GGTACCCACCGGTTGCGGCGCTGACGGTGCGCGGCGACGTCGTCGCGAGTGGCGCCCTCGGCGTGCGCAACCCCGATCGCGCTGGCAACGGGCTGGCGCTCCATGCGGGCGGCCAGGTCCGCGCCGACGCGCTGCGCCTCGCCGCACCGCAGGGCTCATCGCTCGGCACCGCGATCGCGTCCGGCGACGCCGAGCTGGCATCGCTCTCGACCGAGCGATTCTTCGCGCGCCACTTCGGCATGGACCGGGACGCATGGAGCCGCCAGAGCTCGGTGACGCGCATCGCGTGCGCGACCGAGTGTGCCGATGCGATCGCGACGGCGATCGCCAACGGCCATCGACTCATCCATGTCGACGGCGATCTCGCGCTCGCCGGCCCGCTGCAGATCGGCAGCAGCGATGCGCCGGTCGTGCTGGTCGCCGCGGGCGACGTGCGCCTGAGCGCCGACATCGCGATCCGCGGCGTGCTGCACGGCGCGTCGCTCGCCTGGAACGGTGCCGCGCCCGGCTCCGCGCTCGTCCGCGGCGCGGCGCTCGTCGCAGGCGACTACCGCGGCGACGGCGCGCCCGACATCGTCCACGACGCCGCGCTGCTGGCGCTCCTGAGAGCGCGCGAGGGCAGCTTGGTGCGGATCAACGGCAGCTGGAAGGACTTCTGACATGACTCGGCATCTTCTTCATCGCGCCCGGGCTCGCACGCAGCGCGGCGTGAGTCTTCTCGAGTCGCTCGTGGCCTTTGCCGTCCTGGCGGCGAGCGCCCTCGCCATGGCCGACGTGCAGCGCCATCTGCGCCTCGGCGGCGACATCGCGCGCGAGCGTTCGGAGGCGACTCGGCTCGGCAGCGAAGACATGGAGCAGCTTCGTGCCTTCGGCGCGATCGACGCCGCGTCGGCGGGCCGCTCGTACGCGGCAATCGAGAGCAGCGTGGCAACCGTCGACGCGGCCGCCGACCGGTCGGGGCACGCCGTCTACAGCATCGTCCGACGAGTCGATGCCGCGTCGGCCGCAGAGGCGAAGGCTGTCTCTGTCGACGTGCGGTGGAGCGATCGCACCGGCGCGCCGCACGACGTGGTCCTGCATTCCTTCATCGCCGGCGCCGCCCCGCGCTACGCGGGCGCGCTCGCCCTCGGCGCCGGCGCGCTCGACGCCGCACCCCGCGGCGTGGCCGGACGCGCACCGGGCGTGCCCGCGACGGCGCGCGAGCTCGGCCGCGGCAGGAGCGCGTGGAAGCCGGTCGAGAGCGGCACGACGGCGCTCGTCTTCGACGACGCGTCGGGTGATGTCGTCGGCCGCTGCGAGGGCATCGCGCGATCGATCCGCACGCAAGATCTGTCCGCTGCGGCTCTGGCAGCCTGCGACACCGGCCGATGGCTCCTCATTTACGGCACGGTGCGCTTCACCTCCGCGACGCCGCCAATGTCGTCGCAGGCGAACGGGCCGTCCCTCGCGACGACGCTTGCGATCGCGCTCGGGCCCGGCCTCTACGGCGCAGCACCGGCGTGCTTCAGCGAAGCGCGCAAGACCGTGCGCTACGACATCGGCACGGGCCTGCAGATGGCCGACGTCGCCGTCGACGCCACCTCCGCGTCGCAGGGGATCGACCGCTGGACCGACACCGGCGACCGCTTCGTCGCCTGGCACTGCGTCGTCGCTCCACGCGCCGACGGCCGCTGGTCTGGGCGTGCGACGCTCGTCGCCGGCGGCTGGGGCATCGGCACGACGCCCGACGCGCATCGCGTCTGCCGCTACGTCGGCGGAGGCGACCCGAACGATGCGAACATCGCGCATCCCGCCGACTACGCCGACGTCGGCCGCGCCCTCGTCGCGCAGGACTTTCTCGTCGTGCGCGGCAGCGACGCGTGCCCGCGCGACGGCACCGTGCAGCATCAGCCCTGAGCCGAGACGAACGACCGTGACGAGCGACTCTCCTTCGACCTCCACCGATCCGATGCGAGAAGCGCTCGCGCTCGCCCGGAACGCGATCGGCCTGTCGGACCCGAACCCGCGCGTCGGCTGCGTCATCGTCGGCGCCGACGGTTCGACGCTCGGACGCGGCTTCACGCAGGAAGCCGGTGGCCCGCATGCCGAGATCGTCGCCCTGAGCGACGCCGCGTCGCTCGGCGCCGACGTGCGCGGCGCCACGGTCCTCGTCACGCTCGAGCCCTGCTCTCACCACGGCCGCACGCCGCCCTGCGCCGATGCGCTGATCGCCGCCGGCGTCGGCCGTGTCGTGATCGCGATGCGCGATCCGAATCCGCTCGTCTCCGGTCAAGGCGCAGCGCGACTCGCGGCGAGTGGCATCGCTGTCGACTGGGGACCGGGCGCCGACGAGGCGCGCGAGCTCAACATCGGCTTCGTCTCGCGCATGGAGCGCGGCCGGCCGTGGCTGCGCATGAAGGTCGCGATCTCGCTCGACGGCCGCACCGCGCTCGCCGACGGCACGAGCCAGTGGATCACCGGCGAGGCCGCGCGCGCCGATGGCCACGCGTGGCGCAAGCGCGCAGGCGCCGTGCTGACGGGAGTCGGCACGGTGCGCGAAGACGATCCGCGCCTCGACGTGCGTTTCGTCCAGACGGCACGCCAGCCACTGCGCATCGTCGTCGACTCGCGCCTCGAGACGCCGCTCGACGCGCGCATCGTCGCGCCGCCGGGGCAAGTCCTGCTCTATGCGGCGATCGACGACATCGAGCGGCGTCGAGCGCTCGAAGCGCGCGCCGTGGAGATCGCTCTCGCGCCATCGCCGTCCGGCAAGGTCGATCTCGCCGCGATGCTTGCCGACCTCGGCCGACGCGGCATCAACGAGCTCCACGTCGAGGCCGGCGAGAAGCTCAATGCCTCGCTGCTCGCCGCGGGCCTCGTCGACGAGCTCCTCGTCTACGTCGCGCCGCGCC
>JAYTHL010000509.1:0-9575 GCA_043732605.1 Rhizobacter sp.
GGTGATGAGGAACCAGTTCAAGGCCTGGGCGAACTACCTCGACGGAGCGGCGGCATGAGCGGCACGAAGGCAGCGATCCCGAGCGCGGGCCCCGACTTCGAGCACCTGCTCGCGCAGGAGGTCGTGATCGAGGCCGGCGAAGGCGAGACGCGCACCGGCGCGCAACGCGTCGCACCCGATCACTCGCCGCGTGCGCCACTCGAAGGAGCACACCGATCCGACTCCCTCTCCCGCCTGCGGGAGAGGGCCGGGGTGAGGGCGACCCCGGAGCTGCAGCAAGAGGTCGAGCAGTTCCTCTATCTCCAGGCCGAGCTCCTCGACGGCAAGCACTGGCAGGCGTTCATCGAACTCTTCGCCGCCGACGGCGTCTACTGGATGCCGGTCGCGCCCGAACAGACCGAATGGGAAGGCTCGCCCTCGATCTTCGCCGA
Organism: Rhizobacter sp.; assembly: GCA_043732605.1. GTDB lineage: Bacteria > Pseudomonadota > Gammaproteobacteria > Burkholderiales > Burkholderiaceae_C > Schlegelella_A. Next base: position 432 of record JAYTHL010000509.1, read on the forward strand.
GGACACGCTGATGATGGAGATCAGGAAAGGCCGCGTTTCGCACCCCAACGCCTGGTCGCAGGCGCCGATGTGGGAGACCAACCATCTCGTCAGCCACGTCGCGCTCGAAGCCGTGAGCGACGGCGAGATCCGCGTCCGCTCGCGCTTCCACATGATGGAGCTGAGACGCGACGACGTGCGCCACTTCGGCGGCCGCTATCTGCACACGCTGGTGCGCGACGGCGCCGGCGCGCTGAAGATCAAGCTCCAGCGCGTCGACCTCTTCAACTCGCAGGCGCCGTTCGACTACGTCCTGCAGGTCTGGGTCTAGTCCCATCCGTTCCTCGGCGAAAGTTCTGCAGGTACTCGGCGCCATCGCGGTCGCGGGCGCGCTCGCGGTCGGCCTCGGCTTGCCGCAATCCGGCGAAGCCGCTTCGCATGCGCGCAAGGCGAGGCCAACGCGCGCCGCCCCACCGCCGCCACCACTGTCGCAACTCACAGCCGACGAGATGCCGCTCGCGGTCGATGCGATCCTGCGCCGCTCGGGTCTGCCGCGCAGCGCCTTCGCGATCGAGGTGCGGCCGGTCGACCGCGACGACGCGCCGCCGCTGATCGCGCTCAACGCCGACAGGCCGTACCTGCTCGCCTCGACGACCAAGCTCGTCACGACGATGGCCGCGCTTGACATGCTCGGTCCCGATCACCATTGGGTGACGATCGCGCAGACGACCGGCGCCGTGAGCGGCGGCCGCGTCGCCGGCGATCTCGTTCTCACCGGCGGACCGGTCGGCCTCACGCTGAACGAGCTCGGCCGCTGGTTCGCGAAGATGCGCGCGGAAGGCGTGCGCTCGGTTGCCGGCAACATCGTCCTGGACGACTTCACCCTCCTCCACGAGCGCGACCCGAAGCAGATCTCGACCACCGAGCAGGAGAGCGACGCGCCGCCTCTGCCGGTGCCACCGACGCCCAGTGCGCGCGTCTACAACGAGGGCAAGCTGCTGGTCGCCGTGCGGCCTGCCGACGGCGTGCGCGCGACGGTCACGGTGACGCCGAAGCCGGCCAACGCGCTCGTCGTCAACGACGTCTTCATGGGCGACGGCGGCTGCTCCGCCTGGGCGCGCTGGAAGACGCCGGACGAGATCGAGTCGGGTCCGCCGCTGCAGCTCTGGGTGCGCGGCCGATGGAAGGCGAGCTGCCCCGGTGACAACATCGGCTGGGTCGCGCCGCCGGCAGACCTGCAGCTCGCCGGCGAGCCGGGCGCGAAGAAGGCGCAGGTGCGTGGCAAGGGCGACACCGGCAAGCGCGCCGGTGGCGTCGCGACGGGCGCGACATCGGCGACCGCGCAGACCGCGATCCCCTCGACCCGCGTCGTCGCCGATCTCTGGGCCAAGGCCGGCGGCACGCTCGGCGGCCGCGTCGTCGAGCTCGACCCGAAGGCGCCTCGACCGCGCTTCGGCACCTGGACCAGCGAGCTCTCGACGCCGATCGCCGAAGTCGTGCGCGAGATGAACAAGACCAGCAACAACGCGGCGGCGCGCAGCATCCTGCTGTCGTTCGCGCAGGGCTGGGTGGTGCCGGTCTCGATGGCCTCGCATCGCCCGCTCGACATTGCGCAGGAGCGCATGCGCCGCTGGCTGCACACGCAGGGACTCGGCGACCGCGACGTCACGGTCGACATCGGCTCCGGCCAGTCGCGCGCCGAGCGCGGCAAGCCGCAGGCGCTGGTCGGGCTGCTGCGCACCGCATGGCGCAGCGCAAGCCTGCCGACGCTGCTCGAATCGCTGCCGATCGCCGGGGTCGACGGCACGCTCGCCCGCCGCATGACGACCGGCCCGGCGCGCGGCCAGGCGCATCTCAAGACCGGCACGCTCTCCGACACGCGTGCCCTGGCCGGCTACGTACGCGCGAAGAGCGGCAAGGTCTACGCCGCGTGGATTATCGTCACCGACCCGGCGGCCGCCGGCGCGACGCGCAGCCTCGACGCGCTGGTGGAGTGGATCGCGGTGAGCGGCTGAGCTGAGCGCCAGTCGTTGAGCTTGGATGCGCCGACCCAACGATGGCAGAAGCCGGGCGTGCAGGAGCAGGCGGGACGCCTTCTCGGCGGGCTCAGACCTTCGCGAGGACTGCAGCGCGGCGGCGTGCCGCTGCCGCGATTGAAGAACGAGCGCCGGGTGCACCCCGGGTTCGCTCATTCCAACAAGGTGCGGTGGCCTGCCGACCGGCCATCACCACGCTGAAGCGGCGGCCACCGATGGCACCACCGTCGACCACGATGTCGGTACCGTTGACGAATGACGATTCGTCACTCGCCAGGCCGATGGCAGCGCTGACGATGTCGTCCGGGACGCCTGCACGCGGCATCGCCTGCATCTTGCCCAGCACCGCCTTCATCTTCTCGGCACCGGCCTCAGCCGCGGCCTTCAGACCATAGGCATTGCCGAAAATCCCAGTGGCAACGCCGCCACGGGAAATCGCTACCGCACTCCTGGCCGGATGCGGCGGAAGCGACGACGGCATCAGCGTCGCGACGACCGCACCGCCGATGCCTTTCGTCGCGCCCAGCGCGGCCACGTGCTCCGCGCTGGCTTCAGCAAGATCGTCTTCGCCGACCAGGGAGCACACCCGCTCGTAGGGGCCGAGCAGTTCTGGCATGTGACATTGGAGCTGTGCTCTGCACTCGGCGGCCATCGGCGGCGCCCTCGTCCAGTGGCTCGATACCAAGCTTCGGCTTCGCACGGCCTGCAACGAAGCGCTCCCCCCCAAGCATCGCCTGGCGTGTCCTCTCGAATCGCGAGGAAGCACTTGTGCATGTCCGGATCTACCCAAGTGCCTCTGGCGAGGTGCGTCGCCATGTGCTTTTGACTACGGAGCCTTCTTGCGATGGTCCATTCGGCTCGCGTGCATTCGTTCCCGTGCGGCCGCTTCTGGCCGAACAGCGACCTCCCTTGGCGACAACCCGCTTCGGGCCGCTTCGGATCAGGGCACGACGAACCTCTGTCGGAGTCTTGGACCTTCGCGACCGCTGCAAACGAGCGCGCGCTAGGGCGCCGGCGCTGAAGCCGGCGACGCGAGTGGCTTGCCCTTCTCGACGACGTAGACGCCGACGAGCTTGATCGCCGATGCGCCGTCGTTCTTCGCGTTGTGCACGACACCAGCGGAGATCACGAAACCTTCACCGGCCGAGACCTGACGTGGCGGCTGGCCTGCGATCATCAACGTCGCTGTGCCATCCATGACGTAGCTGATCTCGTCGCCAGGATGGGTGTGCCAGCCGGCAACGCCGCCGGGCGCGATCTCCACGCGTGCGACCACAGCTTCGCGTCCCGGCACCGACACGTCGGCCTTGGTGACCATGGTTCGGGTGAGTGCAGGAGTCTGCGCGGCGATGATGCCGGCGACAGCCAGAACCACCGCGCCGACGACAACTGCCCTGAGATGCTTCGCCATTCGTTCTCTCCAGATTGAGCTCGCAGGTCTGCGGCCCGGAGATCTTCGGGACGAGCCGCGCTCAGATCAATGGCGGTTTCCCGACCCGCGCTCAAGCGAACTCGGCTCGCTCCAGCATCGCGTGCAGCAGCACGTTGGCGCCGGCCGTGATGTGCTCCGGCGTCGCGTCCTCGATCTCGTTGTGGCTGATGCCGTCCTTGCACGGGATGAAGATCATCCCCGCCGGTGCGAGCCGGGCCATGTAGACGGCGTCGTGACCGGCGCCTGACACCACTGGCATGTTCGAGTAGCCGAGCTGCTTCGCAGCGCGCCCGACGGCATCGATGCAATCGGCGTGGAAGGCCTGGGCCGGATACGACGACACGAGGTCGATCTGGATCGGCAATCCGGATTCCGCCGACAGCTTCGCGGCGACGCCGCGGATGTCGGCGTCCATCGCCTCGCAGAGCGCGTCGTCGGCGTTGCGCAGGTCGATCGAGAACTTGACGCGGCCCGGGATCACGTTGCGGCTGTTCGGATGCACCGCGACCATGCCGACGGTTCCGCGGCCATGCGGCGGATGGCGGTGCGCGCACGCCACCACTTCCTGCATGAGCTTCGCCGCGACCTGGAGCGCGTCCTTGCGCAGCGCCATCGGCGTCGGTCCGGCGTGCGCTTCCATGCCGGTGACGACGCAGTCGTACCAGCGGATGCCGAGCACCCCGGTGACCACGCCGATCGTGACGTCGTGGTCCTCGAGCACCGGTCCCTGCTCGATGTGGGTCTCGAAGTAGCTGCCGATCGGATGCGCGCCCGGCTCCTCGGCGCCGACGTAGCCGATCCGCTCAAGCTCGTCCTTCACCGACTTGCCTTCGGTGTCCTTCGCGGCGTACGCGTGTTCCAGCGTGAACGCCTTGGCGAACACGCCCGAGCCCATCATCACCGGCACGAAGCGCGAGCCTTCCTCGTTGGTCCAGAACGCGACCTCGATCGGCGCCTCGGTCTCGATGCCGTGGTCGTTGAGCGTGCGCACGACCTCGATGCCGGCGAGCACGCCGTAGTTGCCGTCGAACTTGCCGCCGGTCGGCTGGGTGTCGATGTGGCTGCCGGTCATGACCGGCGGCAGCGCGTTGTTCCTGCCCGCGCGGCGCATGAAGCCGTTGCCGATCTTGTCGATCGTCACCGTCATGCCGGCCTCGCGCGCCCAGCCCGTGACGAGATCCCGGCCCTGCTTGTCGAGGTCGGTGAGCGTGAGGCGGCAGACGCCGCCCTTGGGCGTGGCGCCGATCTTGGCGAGCTCCATGAGCGAGCCCCAGAGGCGATCGCCGTCGATGCGCAGGTCTTCGATGCGCGGCTTGGCTTTCATGTCCATGTCGGTCTCCTCAGGCAGCGCGTGCCAGCGGCAGGACGGCGTCGGTGCGCGCGACTGGCGTCGCCGTCTGCTCCTTCGTGCGCCGCGCCGTCGCGTCGAAATTCGGGCCGAACGGCGGCCGCTTGATGTAGCGGCCGGCGCCCTGCACCGCGCGCAGGTCGCCGTCGGCGTAGACGAGCTTGCCCTGGCTCAGCGTGTGGGTCGCGTCGCCGCGCACCGTGCGGCCCTCGAAGATGTTGAAGTCGCCCTTCGAGAACTGCGCCTTCGCCGAGATCGTCTTCGACGCCTGCGGGTCCCAGAGCACGAGGTCGGCATCGGCGCCCTCGACGACGCAGCCTTTCTGCGGATAGAGGTTGAAGAGCTTCGCGCAATTGGCCGACGTGATCGCGACGAACTCGCTCGGCGTGAGCCGGCCGGTGTTCACGCCCGCGTCCCAGATGACGCGCATCCGGTCCTCGATGCCCCCAGTGCCGTTCGGGATCTTGGTGAAGTCGTCCTTGCCGTTGGCCTTCTGCGACGCGCAGAAGACGCAGTGGTCGGTGGCCGTCGTGTGCAGCTGGCCGGATTGCAGGCCGCGCCAGAGCATCTCCTGGTGCTCCTTGGAGCGGAACGGCGGGCTCATCACGTAGGCCGCCGCCGTCTCGAAGTCGGGATGGCGGTAGACGCTGTCGTCGACGACCAGATGCCCCGCGAGCACCTCGCCATACACACGCTGGCCCTTCGCCCGCGCCCGCGCGATCGCCTCGGCCGACTCGATGCAGCTCACGTGGACGATGTAGATCGGCACGCCGAGCACGCCGGCGATGGCGATGGCGCGGTTCGCGGCCTCACCCTCGACCATCGGCGGCCGCGACAGCGGATGCCCCTCCGGCCCCGTGATGCCGCTCTTCAGCACCTCCTGCTGGAGCAGGTAGACGAGCTCGCCGTTCTCGGCGTGCACCGTCGGCATGGCGCCGAGCTCGAGCGCGCGCTTGAAGCTGTTCACGAGCGTCTCGTCGTCGCACATGATGGCGTTCTTGTAGGCCATGAAGTGCTTGAAGCTGTTGATGCCTTCCTCGCGCACCAGCGTGCCCATGTCGGCATGGACGCCTTCGCTCCACCACGTCACGGCGACGTGAAAGCCGTGGTCGCCGGCCGACTTCTCGGCCCAGCCGCGCCACATCCGGTAGGCGTCCATCAGCGGCTGTTGCGGATCGGGGATGACGAAGTCGATGATGCTCGTCGTGCCGCCGGTGAAGCCCGCCGCCGTGCCGTCGAAGAAGTCGTCGGCCGCGGTCGAGCCCATGAAGGGCAGCTGCATGTGGGTGTGCGGGTCGATGCCGCCCGGCATCACATAGCGGCCGCCGGCGTCGAGCGTCTCGGTGCCCGATGGCGGGTTGTCGATGCTGGGCGCGACGCGAGCGATGCGACCGCCGTCGACCAGGACATCGGCGCGGAACTCGCGGTCGGCATTGACGACGGTGCCGCCGCGGATCAGGAGCGTGGACATCGGGGGTCTCCGGAAAGGTCGTTGCTGGCGAAGGATACGAGCGTGCAACGCGGCCCGGCCGGCGTCAAGCCGGAACCGCAGGCCGGCGCATGGGATTGTTCGGATGCGTCGTCCAGTCTGCCGGCTCCGCAGAGACGCGCTGGCCGGTGCGGGCATCGACCTCGCCCGGCGCGAGCGTGCGCAGCGTGATGCAGTCGGCGACCGGGCACACGGTCACGCACAGATTGCAGCCGACGCACTGCTCGTCCTTCACCTCGAAGTGGCGGACGCCGTCCTTCGTCGCCGTGATCGCCTGGTGCGAGGTGTCCTCGCAGGCGATGTGGCAGCGGCCGCAGGCGATGCACTTGCCCTGGTCGATGACCGCCTTGCTGATCGCGTTGAGGTTCAGGTACTGCCAGTCGGTGATCGTCGGCAGCGCGCGGCCGCGGAAATCCTCGATCGTGCGAAAGCCCATCGCGTCCATGTACTCCGAGAGGCCGTCGGTCATCTCCTGGACGATCTTGAAGCCGAACGCCATCGCCGCGGTGCACACCTGGACGTTGCCGGCGCCGAGGGCGATGTAGTCGAGCGCGTCGCGCCAGGTCGCGACGCCGCCGATGCCCGACACCGGGATGCCCGCCGTCTCGGGATCGCGGCCGATCTCGGCCGTCATGTGCAGCGCGATCGGCTTGACGGCCGGGCCGCAGTAGCCGCCGTGCGAGCCCATGCCGCCGGTCGACGGGCTCATCTTCAGCGTCGACGGATCGACGCCCATGATCGAGTTGACGGTGTTGATGAGCGAGATCGCGTCGGCGCCGCCGCGCCGCGCCGCGCGCGCGGGCTGGCGGATGTCGGTGACGTTCGGGGTGAGCTTGACGATCACCGGCAGCCGGCTGTACTGCTTGCACCACGCCGTCACCATTTCGATGTACTCGGGCACCTGGCCGACGGCCGCGCCCATGCCGCGCTCGCTCATGCCGTGCGGGCAGCCGAAGTTGAGCTCGATGCCGTCGGCGCCGGTGTCCTCGACGCGCACGAGGATCGCTTTCCAGGCATCTTCCGTGCACGGCACCATCAGCGAGACGACGAGCGCGCGGTCCGGCCAGCGGCGCTTGACCTCGGCGATCTCGTCGAGGTTGGTCTGCAGCGGCCGATCGGTGATCAGCTCGATGTTGTTGAAGCCGAGCATCTTCCGGTCGGGCGTCAGCAGCGCGCCGTAGCGTGGACCGTTGACGTTGACGATCGGCGGGCCGTCCTCGCCGAGGGTCTTCCAGACGACGCCGCCCCAGCCGGCCTCGAAGGCGCGGTGGACGTTGTAGGCCTTGTCGGTGGGCGGCGCGGAGGCGAGCCAGAACGGGTTCGGGCTGGCGATGCCGGCGAAGGTGGTGCGGAGGTCGGCCATCGTGGCTCCTTGCGTCAGGCGACGAGCGAGGCGTGGATCGAGCGCGCGGCGCGCTTGCCGTCCTCGACCGCCTCGACGGTGAGGTCGCGGCCGCCGGCGCGGCAGTCGCCGCCGGCCCAGAGTCCGGCGACGGCGGTGCGACCTTCGGCATCGGCGACGACCCGGCCAGCGTCGAGCACGAGCCCCGCCGTGGCAAGGAAGCCGCCGCCGAGCTTCTGGCCGATCGCCTTCATGACCATGTCGGCTGCGAACACCTGCTCGCTCCCGTCGCCCTTCGCGAAGCGCACGGCGACCGCACGCCCACGCGCATCGCCTTCGATCGCGACCGGCGACAGGTGATGGTGGATCGCCACGCCGTTCGTCTGCGCCCATTGCTGCTCGGCGAGCGACGCCGACATCTGCTCGGGGCCGCGGCGATAGACCATGTGCACCTCCTCCGCGCCGAGGAGCTTGCTCTGCACCGCGGCATCGACGGCCGTCATGCCGCCGCCGATGACGACGACGCGCCGGCCGATCGGCAGCGTCGCCGGATCGGCGGTCGAGCGCAGGTCGGCGATGAAGTCGATCGCGTCGCGCACGCCGGCGAGGTCTTCGCCCGGGATGCGCAAGGCGTTGGTCAGCGTCAGGCCGACAGCCAGATAGACCGCATCGAACTGCTCGCGCAGCGACGCGAGCCGCGCCGCGCCGTCGAGCCGCCAGCCGAGCTCGAAGGCGATGCCGCCGATGCCCGTCAGCCACGCGACCTCGGCCTGGGCGAAGTCGCCCGCCATCTTGTACGTCGCGAGGCCGTACTCGTTCAGACCGCCCGCGAGCGGCTTCGCGTCGTGGACGACGACGTCGTGGCCCAGGCGGGCGAGCCCGAACGCGCACGCCAGCCCGGCGGGTCCGGCGCCGACGATGGCGATCCGCTTGCCGGTGGTCGCCGCGCGCGCGAAGAGCGTCGTCACCGGACGCTCCATCGCGGCATCGACGGCGTAGCGCTGCAGCCGCCCGATCTCGACCGGCTTGCCCTCCTGCGCGACCTTGACGCAGACCTGCTCGCACAGCTCCTCGGTCGGGCAGACGCGCGCGCAGGTGCCGCCTAGCGGGTTCGACTCGAGGATGGTGCGCGCCGCACCGCGCAGGTTGTCCTCGCCGATGCGGCGGATGAAGCTCGGCACGTCGATGCCGGTCGGGCAGGCCTGGACGCAGGGCGCGTCGAAGCAGTAGAGGCAGCGCTCGGACGCGACCAGCGCCTGGGTGCGCGACATGCGCGGCGCGGTGTCTGCGAAGGCGGCCGCGTAGCCGGCGGCGTCGCGGCGGCCGGCGCGCACATCCGGCTCCGCCTCGGGCGACAGGGACGACGGCACGACCATGCAGCGCTCCTTTTCAGGCTCGGACCAAAGCTGACCGTTTGGTCAGCACTCGCGCCGATCTTACGCAACCGCCATGCCATCCTGCCACCGGGTTCGCCCGACGCGCGCCGCTGGCATTCAACTGGCTTGGCCGGGCCACAAT
>JAYTHL010000510.1:0-2888 GCA_043732605.1 Rhizobacter sp.
GTTCGCGGGCGTCGGCGAGCGCACCCGCGAGGGCAACGATTTCTATCACGAGATGGCCGACTCGGGCGTCGTCAACCTCGAGAACCTCGGCGAGTCGAAGGTCGCGATGGTCTATGGCCAGATGAACGAGCCGCCTGGCAACCGCCTGCGCGTCGCGCTCACCGGCCTGACGATCGCCGAGTCGTTCCGCGACGAAGGCAAGGACGTGCTCTTCTTCGTCGACAACATCTATCGCTACACGCTCGCCGGCACCGAGGTCTCGGCGCTGCTCGGCCGGATGCCGTCGGCCGTGGGCTACCAGCCGACGCTGGCCGAAGAGATGGGGCGGCTCCAGGAGCGGATCACGTCGACCAAGGTCGGCTCGATCACGTCGATCCAGGCTGTCTACGTTCCCGCCGACGACCTGACCGACCCGTCCCCTGCGACGACCTTCGCCCACCTGGATTCGACCGTCGTGCTCTCGCGCGACATCGCCTCGCTCGGCATCTATCCCGCGGTCGACCCGCTCGACAGCACGAGCCGCCAGCTCGACCCGAACGTCGTCGGCGCCGAGCACTACGAGACGGCGCGCGCCGTCCAGGGCACGCTGCAGCGCTACAAGGAGCTGCGCGACATCATCGCCATTCTCGGCATGGACGAGCTCGCGCCGGAAGACAAGCTGGCCGTCGCCCGCGCGCGCAAGATCCAGCGCTTCCTGTCGCAGCCGTTCTTCGTGGCACAGGTGTTCACCGGCAGCGACGGCAAGTACGTGTCGCTCAAGGAGACGATCCGCGGCTTCAAGATGATCGTCAACGGCGAGTGCGATTCGCTTCCGGAGCAGGCGTTCTACATGGTCGGCGGCATCGACGAGGCCTTCGAGAAGGCCAAGACTCTCAAGTAAGCCGGCGCACGAAGAGGATCCGATCATGGCCACGCTCCAAGTCGACGTCGTCTCCGCCGAGGAACAGATCTTCTCGGGCGAGGCGAAGTTCGTCGCCCTGCCCGGCGAGATGGGCGAGCTCGGCATCTATCCGCGCCACACGCCGCTCATCACCCGCATCAAGCCGGGCGCGGTGCGGATCATCCGCGCCGACAACGACGAGGAAGAGTTCGTCTTCGTCGCTGGTGGAATCCTCGAGATCCAGCCGGGCTCGGTGACGGTGCTCGCCGACACGGCGATCCGCGGCAAGGACCTCGACGAGGCCAAGGCCAACGATGCCAAGCATGCCGCCGAGGAAGCGATGAAGAACGCCAAGAGCGACATCGACTTCGCCAAGGCGCAGGGCGAGTTCGCGACGATGGCGGCGCAGATCGCGGCCCTTCGCAAGTACCGCAACAAGTGACGTTCGCGGTGCCGCCACGAACGCCTTCCTGAGCGCAGCGAAGGATCTCGTGGTGCGCCGCCGTCGAGGCCCTTCGCTTCGCTCGGGCTGACAGGCACAGCTCGACGCAGTCCGCCATGACGCTGCACGAGTTCCTCGCCCGCTACCTGCTGACGCTGCACGGCATCGTCGTCGCGCTCGGGCTCATCGTCTATGTCGGCGTCGCGCGTGCTTTGCCGCAGCGGCGCGACCCGTCGGCGGCCATCGCCTGGGTCGTGGCGCTCGCGCTGCTGCCCTACATCGCGGTGCCGCTCTACCTGATGTTCGGCAGCAGGAAGCTGCGCATGCGCGATGCGGTCCAGCTGCTGCCGCCGCCGCTCGACCCGATCGCGGCGGACGCGGCCGAGGCGCCGTCGCTCTGGGCGCGTCGCCTCGGGCGCTCGATGGGGCTGGACGCCGCGATGCCCTACGACAGCCTGGTGATCCATGATGACGGCGCCGCGGCCCGCCTCGCCGCGCTCGATGTCATCGCGAGCGCCGAGCGCACGCTCGACGTCTGCACCTTCATCCTGTCCCGCGACCGGCTCGGCGACGAGATCGCCGCCGCTCTGCGCGCCAAGGCCGAGCAGGGCGTGCGCGTGCGTCTGCTGATCGACGGTATCGGTGCCTGGCTCGGCGGCAAGCTCGACATCGCGGCGTTGCGCCGGTCGGGGGTCGAGGTCGTCAAGTTCGTGCCGCCGTTCCGCTCGATCCTGCGCGGCCGCGCCAACCTGCGCAACCACCGCAAGATGCTCGTCGCCGACGCGATGCGGTTCTGGTGCGGCGGCCGCAACTTCGCGGCCGAGTATTTCGAGGGCGATCCGCGCCGCGAAGGCGGGGAGGTCTGGCACGACCTCAGCTTCGACATGCGCGGCGAGATCGCGCTGCGCGCCTGCGAGCAGTTCGAGAAGGACTGGGCCTATGCCAAGCGCGTCGCCACCGAGGACACGTGCATCGTCTCGCACGCGATCGGGCCGGTCGCCGTGCCGCTCGCCCAGCTCGTGCCGAGCGGCCCGGAGCAGATCGACGACACGGTGCAGGCGCTGCTGCTCTCGGGCTGCTTCATGGCCAAACGACGCATCCTCGCCGTGACGCCGTACTTCATTCCCGACGCGACGCTGCTGATGGCGCTGACGCTCGCCGCGCGCCGCGGCGTCACCGTCGACATCGTCCTGCCGCGGCGCTCGAACCATCGCCTCGCCGACGTCGCCCGGCACCGGCCGCTGCGCGACCTCGCGGCCGCGGGCGCCAACATCTGGTCGGTGCCCTTCATGCTGCACGCCAAGGCCGTCGTCTTCGACGACCAGCTCGCGCTCGCCGGCTCGGCCAACCTCGACCTGCGCAGCCTCTTCCTCAACTACGAAATGATGGTCGCGTTCTACGAGCCGGCCGACGTGCGGCGCTTCTCCGACTGGATCGATCTCGAGCGGCGCGGCGCGATCCGGTTTCACCCGCGCGAGCCGACGCTCTTGCGCGATCTCGCCGAAGGCCTGCTGCTCTGGCTCGCGTTCCAGCTCTGACCGCGCGCAAGCGTCTCCGCATGTAACG
>JAYTHL010000511.1:0-2887 GCA_043732605.1 Rhizobacter sp.
CACAGCGCCAAGCTGGTGTATGCAATGGCGACGGCACGAGTGCCGCGCCTGACCGTGATCATCGGCGGCTCGTTCGGCGCCGGCAACTACGGCATGTGCGGGCGCGGCTTCGATCCTCGCTTCCTGTTCGCATGGCCGAATTCGCGGATCGCGACGATGAGCGCCGACGTCGCCGCGACCGTCCTCACGGACCTGCGGCGCAGCAGCATGAAGGCCAGCGCCGACGACGCCGAGATCGCCGAGATCGACCGCACGACCCGGGCCCAGTTCACCGAGCAGAGCGACCCCTACTACGCGACCGCGCGGTTGTGGGACGACGGCCTCATCGAGCCCTCGGAAACCCGCGAGGTGATCGGCCTGTGCCTGGCCCTCGCGGCCGCGGATCCGCCGATCACCGGCCCGTCACCCGTTTTCAGGATGTAGGCCATGTTCGAGTCCATCCTGATCGCCAACCGCGGCGAGATCGCCTGCCGGATCGCCCGAACCTGCCGCCGGCTCGGCATCCGCGCGATCGCCGTTTACTCCGACGCCGACGTCAACGCCCGTCATGTCCGCGAGGCCGATGCTGTGGTTCGCATCGGCCCGCCGGAAGCCGCGCGCAGCTACCTGAACGCGGAGGCGATCATCGAGGCTGCCTTGGCCAGCGGCGCGGCGGCGATTCACCCCGGCTACGGCTTCCTGTCGGAGAGTACCCAGCTCGTCGAACGCTGTATCGAGCACGGCATCGAGTGGATCGGGCCGCGTGCCGAAGTGATCGAGCGCATGGGATCGAAGATCGAGTCCAAGCGCATCGCGGCACGGGCCGAGGTGCCGTGCGTGCCCGGCTATCACGGCGACGACCAGGATCCGAAGCACCTGCTGGAGCAAGCCAGGGCCATCGGCGCACCGCTGCTGATCAAAGCGAGCGCCGGCGGCGGCGGCAAGGGCATGCGCCGCGTCGACGACCTGGCCGATTTCCTTCCCCAGCTCGACCTGGCGCGGCGCGAATCGATGCGCGCCTTCGGCGACGACCGGGTGCTGATCGAGAAGCTGATCCAGCGGACGCGGCACCTCGAAGTGCAGCTCGCCGGCGATCGCCACGGCAACCTCGTCCACCTGTTCGAGCGCGAATGCTCAATCCAGCGCAACTACCAGAAGGTGATCGAGGAAGCGCCGGCACCACGACTTGCACCGGCGGTGCGCGAGCAACTGTTCACAGCCGCGCTGAAGCTGGGGCGAGAGATCGGCTACGACTCGCTGGGGACGGTGGAATTCGTGCTCGCCGAGGGTGCCGAGACGCCGTACTTCCTCGAGATGAACACCCGCCTGCAGGTCGAGCATCCGGTCACGGAGATGGTGACCGGCCTCGACCTCGTCGAGTGGCAGATCCGGATCGCCCAGGGCGAAGCGCTGCCGCTCGCGCAGGCGGCGATCGGCGTCAGCGGCTGGGCGATCGAGGCGCGCATCAACTGCGAAGACCCGGCGCACGGCCATCGGCCCGAACTCGGAACGGTCGGCCGCTACGTCGAACCGACGGCGGCCGGCGTGCGCACCGACAGCGGCATCGCCAGCGGCTCCGAGATTCCGCCGCACTACGACTCGATGGTCGCCAAGCTGATCGGCCACGGCGCAACGCGGGCCCAGGCGATCGATCGACTGCGCGAAGGCCTCGGCACCTTCGAGGCGGCCGGCATCGGCACCAACCAGGGGCTGCTCTGCGCGATCGTCGAACACAGCCGATTCCGCAGCGGCCAGTTGACGACCGGCTTTCTCGGCGAGGCTTTCGGCGCCGGTTGGCACGGCGACCCGGTCGCCTTGCGCGACGCACGCGTCGCCGCCGCGATGCTGGCGCTGCACGCGACCACCGGCGCCATCGGCGGCGCTGACGGCAGGGACTACTGGCAGCGGCAGAGCGGCTACCGGTTCATGGCAGCGGCCGGTCGCCGCGCCGTGGCCCGGTTGCGCGTCGGCCTCGACGGCGACGACGTCGCCGTGGGCCTCGAGCGCGACGGCGACGCCTGGCAGGTCAGCGTGGGCGACGCCCCGGCCCAGTGCATTCGGGCCCGGTGGCTTGCCGACGATCAGCTCATGATTGCGCCGCAGAACGGCGTCGCCCGCCGTTTCACGTTCACCCGCGACGGCGACGTCACGGTCGTCAATCACCTCGGCACGCGCTGGCGGCTGCAGGTGGCGAGCGAAGTGCAGGCGCTGGCGCGAGTCGCCGCGCTGGCCGGTGCGCAAGGCAGCGAGGTCACATCCGAGATGCCGGGCGCCGTGACGGCGATCAACGTGGGGCCGGGCGACGCGGTGGTGGCCGGCGACGTGCTGGTCGTCATGGAAGCGATGAAGCTGATCTTCCCGCTGGTGGCGCCGCGTGCCGGAACCGTCGCCGCCGTGCGTTGCGCCGTCGGCGAGGTCGTTCCGCGCGGCCAGACGCTGGTCGAGCTCGAGCCGCTCAAGTCGACGCCGCCGGCCGAGTCGCCGGCCTCCTGACAAAGACTATCCCGAGGAGCCGTGATGCGCGGACTGTATTTCGAGGAGTTCTCGGTGGGCATGCGCTTCGAGCACGCGCTGACCCGGACCGTCACCGAGTGGGACAACGTCCAGTTCTCGACGATGACGCTCAACCCGCAACCGCTCCACATCGACGCCCACTTCGCGGCGACGACCGAGTTCGGCCGGCCGCTCGTCAACAGCCTGTTCACGCTCGGCTTGATGATCGGCATCTCGGTCGCCGAAACGACGCTGCGCACGACGATCGCCAACCTGGGCATGCGCGAGGTTCTGTTTCCGGCGCCGGTATTCCACGGCGACACGCTTCACGTCACGACGGAGGTGCTGTCTGTGCGCGCGAGCGGCTCGCGTCCGGAGGCCGGGATCGTCGAGTTCATGCACCACGCCTGGAACC
>JAYTHL010000512.1:0-2876 GCA_043732605.1 Rhizobacter sp.
TTCAGCGTGCTGAGCGGCGAGACCGGTGCGGGCAAATCGATCCTTGTCGATGCGCTTCAGCTCGCACTCGGCGGTCGCGGCGAAGCGGGCGTCGTGCGCGAAGGCGCGGCGCGCGCCGAGATCACCGCGGAGTTCGACATTCCGGTAGAGCTCTCGACCTGGCTCGCCGACGCCGGCTTCGACGCCGATGCGGGCGACGCCGGTCGCCTGCTGCTGCGCCGGACGATCGACGCGCAAGGCAAGAGCCGCGCGTGGATCAACGGCAGCGGCGCGACGATCGCGCAGTTGCGCGAGGCCGCCGATCATCTCGTCGACCTCCACGGCCAGCATGCCTGGCAAGGCCTGACGCGCGCGCCGGCCGTGCGCGCGCTGCTCGACGGCCATGCGCAGGTCGACGTCGCGCCGCTCGGCACGCGCTGGTCCGAGTGGCGCGCCGCGACGCAGGCGCTCGCTGCCGCAGGCGAGCAGCACGGCCGGCTCGAGAGCGAGCGCGAGCGGCTCGCCTGGCAGATCGGCGAGGTGACCAAGCTCGCACCCGGCGCCGACGAGTGGGCCGATCTCGATGCGGAGCACGCGCGCCTGGCGCATGGGCAATCGCTGATCGAGGCCGCGCGCGCCGCGCTCGATGCGATCGCCGAAGCAGATGCGAACGCAGATGCGCTCGCCGGCCGCGCGGTCGATGCACTTCAGGCCGTCGTCGCCTTCGATGCGCGCCTCGAAGGACCGATCGAGGCGCTGCAAGGCGCGCAGGCGCAATTGCAGGACGCCGCGCACACGCTCTGCGGCTACCTCGATCGCAGCGACCTCGACCCCGAGCGGCTGCGCGAGGTCGACGAGCGCCTTTCGGCGTGGGTCGGTCTCGCGCGCCGCCATCGCCGTCCGCCGGCCGAGCTGCCGGCGCTGCTCGCGCAGTGGCACACCGAGCTTCGCGCGCTCGATGCCGCCGCCGATCTCGAAGGACTGCAGCGTGCGAACGACGCCGCGCTCGCAGCCTACGACGCGGAGGCGCGCCGCGTGTCGTCGGCGCGCAAGACAGCGGCGCCGAAGTTCGCCGCCGCCGTCACCCGAACGATGCAGCAGCTCGGCATGGCCGGCGGCCGCTTCGACGTCGCGCTCGAGCCGACCGGTGCGCCGCAGTCGTTCGGCATCGAGTCGATCGAGTTCCTCGTCGCCGGCCATGCCGGCACGACGCCGCGCCCGCTCGGCAAGGTCGCCTCGGGCGGCGAACTGTCGCGCATCGCGCTGGCCGTCGCCGTCGTCGGCACCGAGCGGCAGAGCGGCAGCGACGCGCCGCAGACGCTGATCTTCGACGAGGTCGACGCCGGCATCGGCGGCGCCGTCGCCGAGACCGTCGGCCGGCTCATGAAGCAGCTCGGCCGCGAGCGCCAGGTGCTCGCGGTCACGCACCTGCCGCAGGTTGCGGCCTGCGCCGATCGCCACTTCCTCGTCAGCAAGGAAGCCAAGGACGCGTCGACGCGCAGTGCTGTCGAAGAGGTCTCGGGCGAGACGCGCGTCGCCGAGATCGCACGCATGCTCGGCGGCCAGCAGCTGTCGTCGACGAGCCTCGCGCATGCCGAGGAGATGCTGGCGTCGGGAACGAAGGCGCGCGCCGCGCCGACGCGAAAGGGATCGCGATGAGCGAACCCGCCAGCGACGCGCCCAGCGCCCCGCCGACCCGCGAAATCATCCTGGTCACCGGGACGTCGGGCTCGGGCAAATCGGTCGCGCTGCATGCGCTGGAAGATGCCGGCTTCTTCTGCGTCGACAACCTGCCGCCTGAATTGCTGCGCGATTTCCTGCGCCTCGAACAGAAGCGCGACGACCGGCGCATCGCCATCGCCGTCGACGTGCGCAGCGCCGGCTCGCTGCCGCACCTGCTGCCGCTGCTGGCCGAGCTGCGCGGCGAAGGCGTGGCGATCCAGCCGATCTTTCTCGACGCGACCACCGGTGCGCTCGTGCGGCGCTTTTCCGAGACGCGCCGTGCCCATCCGCTCGGCGACCGCGGCGCGCTGGTCGAGGCGATCGAGATCGAGCGCCAGATCCTGGCCGGCCTGCGCGAGCTCTCGACCGTGATCGACACCAGCCTGCTGCGCCCGACGCAGCTGCGTGCCTGGATGCGCGAGCTCGTCAAGGCCGCCGACAGCCGGCTCACGCTCGTCTTCGAGAGCTTCGCCTACAAGCACGGCGTGCCGCTCGACGCCGACTACGTGTTCGACGTCCGCATGCTGCCCAACCCGCACTACGTGCGCGAGCTGCGTCCGCTCAACGGCCGCGACGCGCCCGTCGGCGCCTACCTGCAGGCGCAGCCCGAGGTGCTCGACATGCTGGCGCAGATCGAGGCGTTCCTCCGGCGCTGGCTGCCCGCCTTCGAGGCCGACCAGCGCAGCTATCTCACGGTCGCGATCGGCTGCACCGGCGGACAGCACCGCTCGGTCTGGTTCGCGGAGCGGCTCGGCGAGGCCTTCGGCAGCCGCGCCGCGACCCTCGTGCGCCACCGCGAGCTCGGCGGCGTGCCATGAGCGATGGCTCCGGCGCCGGCGAGCTGCCGCTCTTTCCGTTGCGGATGGTGCTCTTCCCCGACGGCCTGCTCGAGCTCAAGATCTTCGAGGCGCGCTACCTCGACCTGATGTCCCGCTGCATGCGCGAGAAGACGCCGTTCGGCGTCGTCTGCCTCAAGGCCGGCCGCGAAGTGAAGGGCGCCGAGGGCGTCGAGCTGTGCGAGGTCGGCACGACGGCCGATCTGGTCGAGGTCGACAGCGCCTCCGCCGGCATCCTGCTCGTGCGTTGCCGCGGCGGCCACCGCTTCACGGTCGGCGCGACACGTCAGCAGCCCGACGGACTCTGGATCGCGGAGGTCACAGCGATCGACGCCGATC
>JAYTHL010000513.1:0-2873 GCA_043732605.1 Rhizobacter sp.
GTCGCTGAAGAGCAGCGCGCGATGCGTCGTTCGGTGACCGGTCTCCAAGCGCGCCGGCAGCGTCAGCGCTGCATGCGCATGATCTTGTCCATCGGCATCATGTTGTGGTTCATGTGGGTCATGATCCACAGCGATCCGAAGACCAGCAGCATCACGATCAGCAGGCCGAAGGCGAGCGCGAGCAGGTTGTTGACGTTGTCGGGGCCCGAGGTCATGTGCAGGAAGAAGACCAGGTGCACGCCCATCTGCGCAATCGCCAGCACCGACAGCGCGATCGGGATGCTCGGCGCCCACACGAGCGTGCTGCGGGCGATGTAGAACGACACGATCGAGAGCCCGGTTGCGAGGACCAGTCCGATGAGATAGCCGCGGACGCCGCGGCCGATGTCGTCGCTGGTTTCCTCATCGCCCGGCGCGATGTCGCCGAGCCGGCTCTTGCTTTCGGGATGGGCGGCGCTCATACGGCGACTCCGACAAGGTAGACGAGGCTGAACAGGCCCACCCAGATGATGTCGAGGGTGTGCCAGAAGAGGTTGAAGCAGAGGATGCGGCGCAAGATGTCGTCGCGATAGCCCTTGGCCGCCACCTGCGCCATCATCGTCAGCAGCCAGAGCATGCCGGCCGTGACGTGCAGGCCGTGGCAGCCGATCAGTGCGAAGAAGGCCGACAGGAAGCCGCTCCGGCTCGGGCCTGCGCCCTTCTCGATCATCGCGGCGAACTCGCGCATCTCGATCGTGAGAAAGGCTGCGCCGAGGACGAAGGTGACAGCCATCGCGATCTGGAAGACCCGCCGGTTCTTGGCCTGCGCGCCCAGGCCGGCGACTCCGCAGGTGAAGCTCGACGCGAGCAGGCACGCCGTCTCGATCGCGACCATGCGCAGGTCGAACAGGTCGCGCCCGGTCGGGCCGCCGGCGGTGCTGTCGGTGAGCACCGCGTAGGTCGCGAAGAAGGCAGCGAACACGATGATGTCGCTGATCAGGAAGATCCAGAAGCCGTAGGCGACGACGATGCGCTTCGACGCGCCGTGCTCCTCTTCTTCCGTCAGGCCGGCCGCGTGGCCACGGCTGTGACCCGCCGCCGGAGCGTTCAGCGTGGCGGCCGTACTCACGTCGCCGGCCTCAGTTGCGAGATCGCTTCGAGGCGCTCCTTGCGGTTGGCGCGGTCGATGCCCGCGATGGTCGCGGCCGAGATCGGCTCCTCGTGCTCGTCGCGCCACGCGAACACGACGAAGGTTGCGTACGCGCAGACGAGGCCGACGATCACCAGCCACCAGATGTGCCAGACCAGCGCGAAGCCCATGATGGTCGCGAAGAATGCGCACATGAAGCCGACCGGGCTGTTGCGCGGCATGTGGATGTCGGCGTATTCCGGCTCCGGCATGAGCGTCTGCCGCGCGATCGCACGCTGCTTGATCGTCCAGTAGGCATCCTCGCCCTCGACGACCGGCAGGACGGCAAAGTTGAACATCGGCGGCGGTGACGGCGTCGACCATTCGAGCGAGCGCCCGTTCCACGGGTCGCCGGTGCGGTCGCGCAGCTCTTCGCGGTGGCGGATGCTCCAGACGAGCTGCACGATCTGCACGAACACGCCGGCGCCGATCAATGCCGCGCCTGCCGCCGCGACGAGCAGCCACGGCTGCCAGCCGGGCACGTCGTAGTGCTGCATGCGCCGCGTCATGCCCATCAGGCCGAGCAGGTAGAGCGGCATGAAGGCGAGGTAGAAGCCGATCGTCCAGAGCCAGAACGCGGCCTTGCCGAGGCCATCGTGCAGCTTGAAGCCGAACGCCTTCGGGAACCAGTACTCGTAGCCGGCGAAGAGGCCGAAGACGACGCCGCCGATGATCACGTTGTGGAAGTGGGCGACCAGGAAGAGGCTGTTGTGCAGCACGAAATCGGCGGGCGGCACGGCGAGCAGCACGCCGGTCATGCCGCCGATCACGAAGGTGACCATGAAGCCGATCGTCCACAGCATCGGCGCCGGGAAGCGGATGCGTCCGCCGTACATCGTGAACAGCCAGTTGAAGATCTTCACGCCGGTCGGCACGGCGATGATCATGGTCGCGATGCCGAAGATCGCGTTGACGTCGGCGCCCGCGCCCATGGTGAAGAAGTGGTGCAGCCAGACCATGAACGAGATGATGCAGATCGCCATCGTCGCGACCACCATCGAGCGGTAGCCGAAGAGCGGCTTGCCGGAGAAGGTCGAGGCCACCTCCGAGAAGATGCCGAACGCCGGCAGGATCAGGATGTAGACCTCCGGGTGGCCCCAGGCCCAGATGAGGTTCATGAACATCATGACGTTGCCGCCGCCGTCGTTCGTGAAGAAGTGGAAGCCCAGGTAGCGGTCGAGCAGCAGCATCGCGAAGGTCGCGGTGAGGATCGGGAACGCGGCGACGATCAGCAGGTTCGAGGCGAGCGTGGTCCAGCAGAACATCGGCATGCGCAGGTAATTCATGCCGGGCGCGCGGACCTTGAGCACCGTCGTCACGAGATTGATGCCCGATAACAAGGTCCCGACGCCCGAGATCTGCAGCGCCCACAGGTAGTAGTCGACGCCCACGCCAGGCGAGTACGCGAGCTCCGAGAGCGGCGGATAGGGCAGCCAGCCGGTCCGCGCGAACTCGCCGACGACGAGCGAGATGTTGACCAGCAGCGCGCCCGTCGCGGTGAGCCAGAAGCCGACCGAGTTCAGCACCGGGAAGGCGACGTCGCGCGCGCCGAGCTGCAGCGGCACGACGAAGTTCATGAGGCCGATCACGAATGGCATCGCGACGAAGAAGATCATCATCGTGCCGTGGGCCGAGAAGATCTGGTTGTAGTGATCGGGCGGCAGGAAGCCCGGCGCGTTCAACGCGACCGCCTGCTGCGCGCGCA
>JAYTHL010000514.1:0-2866 GCA_043732605.1 Rhizobacter sp.
CATCCCGCGGACGAGGGGCGGAGCGGTCGCATTTGGCATCGCGCGCCGAACGCGTGGCCGCGCCGCGACGTTTTGCTACGGAACGTACTTGTTGCCCGCCGCCTTGTACTTCGCGACCGCCTTCTTCAGGTCGGTGTGCTCCTCGCACGGCAGGAAGCAGGCCTTGTCGAGCGCGGCCAGGCGCTGCTCGGCGAGGTCGAGCTTGCCGGTCATGAGGTAGAGCTCGCCCGAGTACTCGAGGGCGCCGCGGTGCTTGGGCTCGATGCGCAGCGCCTCGTTGTAGAACTTCTCGGCTTCGGGGATGTTGGCGGCGTCGGCCTTGCGCAGGCTGTAGCCCATGAGGTTGTTCCAGTCGGCGCTGCCGGTGTCGTTGACCTTCTTCAGCTCGGTCAGCGCGGCGCCCCAGTCCTTCGCGGCGATGCTGGCGCGCGCGGGCCCGAGCTTGTCGTCCTTGCTGGTGGTGACGTCGGCCGCGGCGGCGGCGCCGGCGACGACCAGCAGCAGCGACGCTGCGACGAGACGCAAGAGGAGTGTGTTCATGCAATGTCTCCGGAAGCGGTGGCGAAGCGGGCTGAAAGGATAGCGCCGGCCCGCACGCGCGCGAAGCGGCCCCTAGAATCGCGCCCCCGCTCCGCCCGCCTCCAGCCCCGCCCGCCCGCATGACCGCCGCGACCTACTGCGCCATCGACTTCGGCACCTCCAACTCCGCGATCTCCGTCCCCGACGGCGGGCGGATGCGGCTGGTCGAGCTCGAGCCGGGCTTCACGACCATGCCGACGGCCGTGTTCTATCCCGGCGAGAGCAGCGGGCGCGGCGGTCTCGTCGTGCCGCCGTGCGAGTTCGGCCGCGCCGCCGTTGCCGCCTACGTCGACGGCCTCGACGGTCGCCTGATGCGCTCGATGAAGAGCATCCTCGGCAGCTCGCTCGTCGAGCAGACGACCGACGTCGGCGGCGGCTGCGGCGTGCCCTATCTCGAGGTCGTCGCGACCTACCTGCGCCACCTGCGCAGCCGTGCCGAAGCGGCCGTCGGCGCGCCCATCGATCGCGCCGTCATCGGCCGGCCGGTCTTCTTCGTCGACGACGACCGCGAGCGCGACGCCAAGGCCGAGTCGGCGCTGCGCCGCGCCGCGGCGAGCGCAGGATTTCGGGAGGTCGTGTTCCAGTACGAGCCGATCGCCGCGGCGTTCGACTACGAGCAGACCGCGGACGTCGAGCAGTTCGTCCTCGTCGCCGACATCGGCGGCGTCACGTCCGACTTCTCGGTCGTTCGCATCGGCCCGGAACGGCGCGCGAGCAGCAACCGCCAGGACGACATCCTCGCCAGCCACGGCGTGCACATCGCGGGCACCGACTTCGATCGGCGCATCGAGTTGCAGAGCGTGCTTCCGCTCTTCGGCTACAAGGCGCTCGGCCCTGCGGTGGACGGCGCGCCGGCGCGCGAGGTGCCGAGCGCGGTCTATTTCGACCTCGCGACCTGGCACCTGATCAACACCGTATACAACCCGCAGCGCGTGGTCGAGCTGCGCAGCATGCGTTCGTTCTATGCCGATCCGGCGCACCACAAGCGGCTGATGACGGTCGTCACCGACCACTACGGGCACGACCTGGTCGCGCGCGCCGAGGCCGCGAAGATCGAGGTCGCGTCGGGCGGTCGGTCGACGATCGATCTGGACCACATCGAGCGCGGGCTGACCGCCGGGCTCGACGAGGCAGCTGCGCTCAGCGCCCTTGACGCCGACCTCGACCGGATCGTCGCGGCGGCGCGCACGACGGTCGACGACGCCGAGCTCGATGTCGACGACATCGACGCGCTCTACCTCACCGGCGGATCGACAGGGCTCGACATCCTGAGCAAGCGACTGCATGACGCGTTCGCCGAGGCGGTGGTCGTGCGCGGCGATCGCTTCGCGAGCGTCGCGTCCGGCTTGGCGATCTTCGCGCAGCGCCGCTTCGCGCCGCGCTGATCGCGGCGCGGTCTAGGTCGCGAGCACCGCGGCCATCGCGACGGCGGTGGCCTCGACGTTGCCGGTGTTGAGCCCGGCCACGCACATCCGGCCCGAGCGCACCAGATAGACCGCGAACTCCTCGCGCAGCCGGTCGACCTGCTGCGGCGACAGGCCCGTGTAGCTGAACATGCCGCGCTGCGTGAGGAAGTACGAGAAGTCGCGGCCCGGCACCTTGCTCGAGATCACACCGTGCAAGGCACGCCGCATCGCCTGGATGCGTTCGCGCATCGCGCCGAGCTCGGCCTCCCAGGCGCTGCGCAGCTCCGGCTCGGAAAGCACCGCGGCGACGATCTGGCCGCCGTGGATCGGCGGGCTCGAGTAGTTGCGCCGGATCGCGAACTTGAGCTGGCCGAGGACGTTGGTCGCCTCGGTCGCATCGGCGCAGACGGCGCTCAGCGCACCGCAGCGCTCGCCGTAGAGGCTCATGCTCTTCGAGAACGAGTTGGCGACGAAGAACGAGAGCGGCTTGCCGTCGCGGCCGCGGGCTTCGGCGAGCGCGCGCAGCGCGTACGCGTCCTCGACGATGCCGTCGCCGAAGCCCTGGTAGGCGAGATCGAGGTACGCCAGCAGGTCGCGCTCGGCGAGGATCGGCACCAGCGCGTCCCACTGGGCCGACGTCAGGTCGACGCCGGTCGGGTTGTGGCAGCACGCGTGCAGCAGCACGACGCTCTTCGGCGGCAGCGCGCGCAGCGCGGCGCACATCGCGTCGAAGGCGAGCCCGCCGGTGCGCGGGTGGTAGTACGGATAGCTGTGGACCGCGAGGCCCGCGCCTTCGAACATCGAGCGGTGGTTCTCCCAGCTCGGGTCGCTCACCCAGACCGCGCTGCCCGGCAGCCAGCGGGCGATGAAATCGGCGCCGA
>JAYTHL010000515.1:0-9501 GCA_043732605.1 Rhizobacter sp.
GCCACGGCCGCAGCCGCGAGTCAGGCCTGTGCTTGGCTGGCGGCAAGCGCGAACGCGTGGAGCTCGTGCCAGCGCCCGTTCGAGTTTTCAAGCAGCACAACGCCGTCGCACACGCTGTGGATCGCACCGTTCACGCGCAGCCGGGCTGCGAGTTCCGCCTGTGCCTGATCGGCCTGTGCGATGTCGCCATGGGCCACGGTGAGGTGGGGAATCACGGCGTCGAACTCGCCGCCGAACGGCGGGAACTGCGGGAAGCGACGCGACAGGCGCGTGGTCAGGTCGATGAACGCCGCAGCCGGCTCGGGCTCGAGGTAGGCGGTGGCCGGGAAGCGCGCGACGCTGGCGAGCGTGAAGCGGAACGCCCGCGCCCCGGCCAGCGCTTCCCGGATGCCTTGCAGCACGGCGTTGTCGATGCGGTCCGCCGTCATGAACGGAAACAGCACGGTGATGTGGGCCGGCATGCCTGGACCGGCAGACCCATCGAAGCGCTCGCGCAGGTCGCCGACCAGCGCTTCGGCCTGCGGCACGCGCACGATGAAGCCGGTGGGCGGCCGCAGGGCCAGCAGCGATGGCAGCGATGGCAGCGATCCCGCTTCAGCGCCGACGGTCACGGCGTGCAGCAACCCGTCGCGGCGGGGCGATTGCGGGGTCAGATCGCAACCGGCGCCTTGATGGCCGGATGGTGCTCGTAGCCCAGCATCTCGAAGTCGTCAATCTCGTAGTCGAAGATCGAGGCCGGCCGGCGCTTGATGGCAAGCGTCGGGTAGGCGAACGGCGCGCGCGACAACTGCAGCGCCACCTGCTCGGCGTGGTTCGCATAGAAGTGGCAATCGCCGCCGGTCCAGACGAAGTCGCCGACGTCGAGGTCGCACTGCTGCGCCAGCATGTGCGTGAGCAGCGCGTAGCTCGCGATGTTGAACGGCACGCCGAGGAAGATGTCGGCGCTGCGCTGGTAGAGCTGGCAGCTGAGCCTGGCGCGCCGGCCGTCGGCGGCGGGTGCGACGTAGAACTGGAAGAGCGCGTGGCAGGGCAGGAGCGCCATCTCGGGCAGGGCGGCGACGTTCCAGGCGCTGACGATGATCCGGCGCGAATCGGGATTGGTCTTGAGCTGCTCGACGACCGCAGCGATCTGGTCGATGTGGCGGCCGTCGGGCGCCGGCCACGAGCGCCACTGCACGCCGTAGACCGGTCCGAGGTCGCCGTCGGGCCGCGCCCACTCGTCCCAGATCGTCACGCCGCGCTCCTGCAGCCAGCGCGCGTTGCCGTCGCCGCGCAGGAACCAGAGCAACTCGAGGACGATCGAGCGCAGATGCACTTTCTTGGTCGTGACCAGCGGAAAGCCTTCGCTCAGGTCGAAGCGCATCTGATGGCCGAAGACGCTCTTCGTGCCGGTGCCGGTGCGGTCGGCCTTGGCGATGCCGTGGTCACGCACGTGGCGCAGGAAGTCTTCGTACTGCGTGCGCACCGGGCGCGTGGGCGGGGCGGCTTCGGCGAGATCCATGCGGCGATTATCGACGCGCCCCGGAACGCCGATCAGCCCGGCTCGCGCAGGAAGATCTCGACGCGGCGGTTCTTCGCGCGACCGCTTTCGGTGGCGTTGTCGGCCAGCGGCTCGCGGTCGCCGCGGCCGGAGGTCTCGACGCGCGTGGCGGGAATGCCGAGGGCGACGAGGTAGTCGCGTACGCTTTGCGCGCGATCGACGGAGAGCGGGTTGTTGATCGCTGGCGTGCCGGTGCTGTCGGTGTGGCCGACGATGCTGACGATGGTCGCCGGATCCCCCGACAGCGACGACGCGAACGGATCGAGCACGCCACGCAACTCCGGCTTGATCAGGTAGCTGTTGGTGTCGAACGAGATGTCGTTCGGGACGTTGATCTTCAGCTGGTTGTCGGCCGTGCGCGTGACCTCGACGCCGGTGCCGCGCGTCGCCTGCTCCATCGCGACGCGGCGGTCTTCCTGGCGCTTGGACCAGAGGTTGCCCGCGATCGCGCCGATCGCGCCGCCGATGACGGCGCCCGTGCCGGCGCGACCGCCGGTGACCGCGCCGATCACTGCGCCCGCCGCGGCGCCGCCCCCGGCGCCGACGGCTGTGCCCCTTTCGCGCGGGCCCATGGTGTCGCAGCCGGTGGTCGCGAAGGCGGCGCAGAGCGCAAGCGCAATCGTTGAAGTCGTCGTGAATGTGGGATGTCGCATGTGTCCTCCAGAGGGTTCGTTCTTTAGCGGTCGAACTGCAGTGCCGCCAGCCGTGAATAGAGGCCGCCCGCGGCGACGAGTTCCGCGTGCGTTCCGGTCTCGACGATCTCGCCCGCCTCGAGCACGACGATGCGGTCGGCGCGCTGCACCGTCGAGAGGCGATGGGCGATGACGATCGTCGTCCGGTCCTTCATCGCCGATTCGAGCGCGGCCTGGACCATGCGCTCGCCTTCGGCGTCGAGCGCGCTGGTCGCCTCGTCGAGCAGCAGCAGCGGTGCGTTCTTCAGCATCGCCCGTGCGATCGAGATGCGCTGACGCTGGCCGCCCGAGAGGCGCACGCCGCGCTCGCCGAGGAAGGTGCGGTAGCCCTCGGGCAGAGCGGTGATGAAGTCGTGGGCGAAGGCCGCAGTCGCCGCAGCGATCACCTCGTCGTCGCTCGCCTCGGGCCGGCCGTAGCGGATGTTCTCCATCGCGTCGGCGGAGAAGATGACGCTGTCCTGCGGCACGATGCCGATCCGCCCGCGCAGCGCGTCGAGCGCGACCGCGTCGACGCGCTCGCCGTCGACGAGCACCGCGCCCGACTCGACGTCGTAGAAGCGCAGGATGAGCTGCAGCACCGTGCTCTTGCCGGCGCCGCTCGGGCCGACGAGCGCGACCGTCTCGCCCGGAGCGACCGAGAGGCTGAAGTGCGCGAGCGTCGGATGCAGCGGCCGCGACGGATAGCGGAAGGTGACGTCGTCGAAGCGCACCGACGATCCGCCGGCACGTGCCGCGAGCGGCCGCGGCGACGCCGGCGAGACGATCGGCGAGCTGAGCTGGAGCAGCTCCATCAGCCGCTCGGTCGCGCCGGCCGCGCGCAGCAGGTCGCCGTAGACCTCCGAGAGCACCGCGACGCTGCCGACGAGGATGATCACGTAGACGACGGTCTGGCCAAGGTGACCGGCCGTGATGTCGCCACGCACCACTGCCTGCGTGCCCTGATAGAGGCCCCAGAGGAGCGCGCCGAAGGTGGCGCTGATGATGAAGGCGACCAGGAACGAGCGCATCTTCGTCCGCTTGATGGCGGTGCCGAAGGCGCGCTCGGTCGAGGCGCTGAAGCGCGCCGCCTCGCGGTCTTCCTGCAGGTAGCTCTGCACCACCGGCACGGCATTGAGGACCTCGGCGGCGATCGCGCTCGAGTCGGCGATCCGGTCCTGGCTGGCGCGCGAGAGGCGCCGCACGCGCCGGCCGAAGTAGAGCGACGGCAGGACGACGACGACGAGGATCAGCAGCACCTGCGTCATCACGACCGGATTGGTGACGATCAGCATCGCCATCGCGCCGACGCCCATGACGGCGTTGCGCAAGCCCATCGACAGACTCGAGCCGACGACGGTCTGCACCAGCGTCGTGTCGGTCGTCAGGCGCGACAGGACTTCGCCGGTCTGCGTCGACTCGAAGAACTCCGGGCTCTGCCGGACGACGTGCGAGTAGACCGCGTTGCGCAGGTCGGCGGTGACCCGCTCGCCGAGCCAGCTCACCATGTAGAAGCGCGCCGCCGAGAACACGCCGAGGGCGATGCCGACGGCGAACAGGGCGAAGAAGTGCTCGCGCAGCGCCATCACGCGCGCGCCCGGATCGGTGGCGACGAAGCCCTGGTCGATGAGCGACTTCAGCGCCACCGGAAAGACCAGCGTGCTGACCGCGGCGAGGACGAGGAAGAGCGCCGCAGCGGCGATCCGCGCGCGATACGGGCGCAGGAACGGCAGCAGGCCGCTCAACGAGCGGACATCCTTCGTCGTCGATGCGGCGTCGGGCCGTGCCCGGACGGGCGCGAAAAGGGGAACGGAGTCAGGCACGGGGCGGAGTGTAGGAGGATGCGAGCCTCTGCAATTAAAGCGTGGGCAATGACGGCCTTGGCAATGAGAGCCTTGACAATCATTGCCTAGGCATGTATATTCCGGTCATGTCCTGCACACCTGCCACCTTGAAGAACGCGGCGCTCTTCTACGAGCCCGCCGGCTACTGCGCCGACGAGAGCGTCGGCTGGCTGATGAAGCGCGCGCTGATGTCGGTGGCCCAGGCCGCCGACCGTCGCCTCGAGCCCAAGGGCATCACGCATGCGCAGTGGGCGGCGCTCTTCATGCTGCAGAGCCGCCGCGCCTCGACGGTGGCCGAGCTGGCGCGCGAGACGCAGAGCGATCCGGGCGCGATGACGCGCCTGCTCGATCGCCTCGAGGCCAAGGGGTTCTGCCGGCGCCACCGCTGCACCGACGACCGCCGTGTCGTCAAGGTGGAGCTGACGGCCGAAGGCGACCTGGCGGCACAGGAAGTGCCGGTCGTGTTGTCGCAGGTGCTGAACGAGCACCTGGCTGGATTCTCGAAGACGGAATGGGCGCAATTGAAGGACATGTTGAAGCGGATGGTCGCCAATGGCGGCGCGGCGGAGAAGGGGGCGACGCATGAACGCCTGTGAACATCGAGACGAGCCGGCGATCGACGTGAAGGAAGTGGCGCGCACGGTGACGACGTTCGTCCTCGCCGTCGCGTCGATGATCGTCATGACGCTCGCTGGCTGCGCGAATCCGCGCGGTATCGAATCGAAGGCCGCGCTCATCGCGCCGACAACGCTCGGCGCGGAAGCGCCGACGGCCGTCGCGCCGATCGCCGCCGACTGGTGGAGCGGCTTCGACGACCCGGTGCTCGCCGACCTGATCGCGCGCGCCACCGCCGGAAATCCGAGCCTGCGCGTCGCCGCTGCGCGCGCGGCGCGTGCCGCCGCGAACATCGACACGGCGCGCGCCAACGAAGGCCCGCAGCTCACCGGCTCGCTCGACGCCTCGCGCCAGCGCTTCACCGAGACCGGCCTCTATCCGCCGCCGCTCGCGGGCACCGTGCGCAACACCGCGACGGCGCAGCTCAACGGCTCGTGGGAGCTCGACCTCTTCGGCCGCAACCGCGCCCAGCTCGATGCCGCGATCGGCGTCGAGCGCGCGAGCCGGGCCGACGCCGACGCGGCGCGCGTCCTGCTCGCCGTCAACGTCGCGCGCGCTTACGTGCAGCTCGCGCGCCTGACCGAGCAGCGAAGCGTGCTGCAGCGCGCCCTGGCGCAACGCGACGAGGTGTTCTCGCTGACCCGCCAGCGCGTCTCGGCCGGCCTCGACACCACGGTCGAGCTGCGTCAGAGCGAAGGTGCGCGGCCCGAGACGCGACAGCAGCTCGAATCGGTTGACGAGCAGATCGGCCTCGCCCGCCACGCGATCGCGGCGCTCGTCGCCGAGCCGCCGCCGCGCTTCGACACGCTCGCGCCGACGCTGTCGACGCTGCGTCCGGTCGCTGTGCCGGCAGTCGTGCCTGCCGACCTCGTCGGCCGTCGCGCCGACCTCGTCGCGGCGCGCTGGCGCGTCGAGGCGGCGGTCGGCGACGTCGCCGCGGCGCGGGCGCAGTTCTATCCGAACATCAACCTCACCGCCTTCATCGGCATCTCGAGCATCGGCCTCGACCGCCTCGTGCGCGCGGGCAGCGAGCAGTACGGCGTCGGTCCGGCGATCCGCTTGCCGATCTTCGACTCCGGTCGCCTGCGTGCCGGACTCAAGGGCCGCACGTCAGACCTCGACGCGGCGATCGAGACCTACAACTCGACGCTCGTCGACGTGATCCACGATGTCGCCGACCAGATCACGTCGGTGCGCTCGGTCGAGCGGCAGCAGCGCGAGCAGATGTCCGCGCAGGAGTCCGCGGAAGCGGCCTACGACCTCGCGACGCAACGCTACCGCGCCGGCCTCGGCGGCTACCTCACGGTGCTCAACGCCGAGACCAACGTGATCGCGCAACGCCGGCTCACGACCGACCTCGGGGCGCGCGCGATCGATTCACAGTTGCTCCTCGTTCGTTCGCTCGGCGGCGGCTATGCCGCGCCGGCCGACGCGATGGCGCTCGCCACGTCGGCCCGCTGATGCGCCGCGCGGCCCCCAAGAATTCCGGAGAACTGTCGATGTCCCTCGCCGAAGAAGAACGCGCGCCGGTCGGCCCCGCTGCCGACGACGCACCGCGCCCGTCCCGTCCCGCGCCGACCGCAGCCTCGTCCGCGTCGTCGCCTGCCGCGCCGTCGGCCGCCACGCCCGCCGGTCCTCCAGTCGTGCCCGTGACTGCGGCGCAGACGCCGCCGCCAGACGCCGCAGCGTCGCCCGCCAAGGCGCGCTCGAAGAGGAAGGTGGCCCTCGTCAGCGTCGCGCTCGCGGCGCTGCTCGGCGGCGCGGCGTACGCGCTGTACTACTTCATGGTTCTCGCCCACTACGAGAGCACCGACAACGCCTACGTGCAGGGCAACGTCGTCCAGGTGACGCCGCAGGTCTCGGGCACGGTCGTGGCGATCAACGCCGACGACACCGACTTCGTCAAGGCCGGCCAGTCGCTGGTCAAGCTCGACCCGGCCGATGCCCGGATGTCGCTCGACCAGGCCGAAGCGCAGCTGGCGCAGACGGTGCGCGAGGTGCGCACGCTCTTCGTCAACAACGGCACATGGAAGGCGCAGATCGCCGCGCGCGAAGCCGACGTCGCCCGCGCCCGCGACGACGTCCAGCGCGCCCAGGACGACGTCAACCGGCGCGCGCCCTTGCTGCGCACCGGCGCGGTCGGCCAGGAGGAGTTCAACCACGTGACGTCGCAGCTCTCGGTCGCCAAGACGGCGGTGACGGCGGCCGAATCGGCGACGGTGGCGGCGCGCGAGCAGCTCGCCTCGAGCCAGTCGCTCACCGACAATGTCACCGTCGAGCAGCATCCCAACGTGCTGCGCGCCGCGGCCCGCGTGCGCGAGGCTTATCTCGCACTCAGCCGCAACGAGCTCGTCGCTCCGGTCGACGGCTACGTCGCGCGCCGCAGCGTCCAGCTCGGCCAGCGCGTGCAGGCCGGCGCGCCGATGCTCTCGATCGTGCCGCTGAGCCAGGTCTGGGTCGACGCGAACTTTAAGGAATCGCAGCTGCGCAACCTCCGCATCGGCCAGCCCGTGACGCTCGAGGCAGACGTGTACGGCAAGAAGGTCGAATACCACGGGCGGGTCGAAGGTCTCGGCGCGGGCACGGGCGCGGCGTTCGCGCTGCTGCCGGCGCAGAACGCGACCGGCAACTGGATCAAGGTCGTGCAGCGCGTGCCGGTGCGGATCGCGCTCGACCCGAAAGAGGTCGAGGCCAATCCGCTGCGCGTGGGCCTGTCGATGGATGCCAGGGTCGACGTCGCCCAGACCGGCGGCAAGGTCCTCGCCGAGGCGCGGCAGGGTCCGCCGCGGGCGCAGACCAGCGTCTTCGACCGCGGCAACGAGCTCGCCGACGCCGAAGTGAAGAAGATCATCGCCGCCAACCTTGGCCGTCGCGTGAGCGACGCCGGCGAAGCGCGGCCGGTCGCCGCACGCAGCCCCCCCGCAGTCGCCCAAGCCCCGGCGCCCATCGCGAGCCGCTGATGGCCACGGCCCCGAGCGCCGGCGTCGCGCCGGCGGGCAGCGCGTCCGCGCCGGCGTCGGCACCGCTGGCCAAGGCAGGCCCCGAGACCGGGCCGCTCAAGGGCGCCGAGCTCGTCCTCGGCACTGTCGCGCTGTCGCTGGCGACGTTCATGAACGTCCTCGACACCTCGATCGCCAACGTCTCGATTCCGGCGATTTCCGGCGACCTCGGCGTGAGCCCGTCGCAGGGCACCTGGGTCATCACCTCGTTCGCCGTCGCCAACGCGATCTCGGTGCCGCTCACCGGCTGGCTGACGCAGCGCTTCGGCCCGGTGCGGCTCTTCGTCTCGAGCATCATCCTTTTCGTCATCGCCTCGTGGCTGTGCGGACTCGCGCCCAACATCGGCATGCTGATCGCCTTCCGCGTGCTGCAAGGCTTCGTCGCCGGGCCGATGATTCCGCTCTCGCAGACGCTGCTGCTGTCGAGCTATCCGCGCGCCAAGGCCGGCACGGCGATGGCGATGTGGGCGATGACGGTGCTGGTCGCGCCGGTCGCCGGGCCGCTTCTCGGCGGCTGGATCACCGACAACATCTCGTGGCCGTGGATCTTCTACATCAACATCCCCGTCGGCCTCGTCGCCGCGGCGATCACGTGGTCGATCTACAGAAAGCGCGACCCGGGCTCGCGCACGTTGCCGTTCGACTACGTCGGCCTCGGCCTGCTCGTGCTGTGGGTCGGCTCGATGCAGATCATGATCGACAAGGGCAAGGAGCTCGACTGGTTCGGCTCGACCCAGATCGTCGTCCTCGCCGCGGTCGCGGTGATCGGCTTCGCCTTCTTCCTCGCCTGGGAGCTCACCGAAGAGCATCCGATCGTCGACCTGCGACTCTTCTTCCAGCGCAACTTCCTGATGGGCACGCTCTCGCTCTCGGTCGCATACGGGCTCTTCTTCGGCAACGTCGTGCTGCTGCCGCTCTGGCTGCAGCAGTACATGGGCTACACCGCGACCTGGGCCGGCCTCGCGACGGCGCCCGTCGGCATCCTGGCGATCCTGATCTCGCCGTGGGTCGGCAAGAACGTCTCGAAGATCGATCCGCGCAAGTTCGCGACCGTCGCCTTCCTCGGCTTCGCGCTGATCCTCATCATGAGATCGCACTTCAACACCCAGGCCGACTTCAACACGATCCTGATCCCGACCGTGATCCAGGGCGCGGCGATGGCGTTCTTCTTCATCCCGCTGCAGGCGATCATCTTCTCGGGCCTCACGCCCGATCGCCTGCCTGCGGCCGCAGGGCTCAGCAACTTCGTGCGCATCACGGCGGGCGCGATCGGCACCTCGATCTTCACGACGGTCTGGGAGAACCGCGCCGTGCTGCACCACTCGGAGCTCGCCGAGGGCATCAACCGCTCGAGCAGCGCGGCGACGGCGACGCTCTCGCAGCTCGGCGCCGCCGGCTACACCGGCGATCAGGCACTGGCGACGGTCAACCGCATGGTCGACGTCCAGGCCTACACGATGGCGGTCGACGACATGTTCTTCATCTCGGGCCTGCTGTTCGTCGCGCTGCTCGTGCTCGTGTGGCTGACCAAGCCGGCGAAGAACGTCGCGGTCGACGCGGGCGCGGCGCACTGAGCAGCGTCGCCGCGCCGCGGCGACATCACAGCACCAGGCGCTGCGCGTAGCCGGTCATCTCGAGGTAGCCGCGGCCGACGCGTTTGCCGTTCGCATCGGCGAGCAGCGACAGGCCTTCCCAGTAGATCGAGCCCGTGCTCGCGCGGCTGTCGAGCTCCTGGTCGTCCTGCAGCGAGCGCACGGTGAATCGCCCTGCAGGCGTCGCGACGGTCCACTCGACCGGATAGCGCGCGCTCGACGCCGGACTCGTCCACATGCGGC
>JAYTHL010000516.1:0-9485 GCA_043732605.1 Rhizobacter sp.
CTCGCGCGCCATCTCGGGGAACATGCCGTCGTGGCAGATGATCAGCGCGAGCTTCACGCCCTTCGGCCCGTCGATCACCGGGATGCCGACGTTGCCCGGCTCCCACGCCTCGACCGGCACCCAAGGATGGAGCTTCCTGTAATAGAGCGCGACCTCGCCCTTGTCGTCGATGACGATGCCGATGTTGTAGGGGTTGCCGTTCGGGTTGAGCTCCATCAGCGAAAAGCAGCCCCAGACCTTGTGCTCGAAGCACGCGGCCTTGAACGACGCGACCTCGGGGCCGTCCATCGAGCACATCAGCTCGGGCGCGATGCTCATCGAGAGGCCGTGCAGCGCGTACTCCGGGAAGACGACCAGATCGAGCCCGGCGTTGTTGCGCCGCGCCTTGCCGACCATCGCGACGATGCGCGCCGCCTGCGCCTTCAGCTGCACCGGCGTCTCGACGACCGGCAACTGCAGCTGCACGAGGCCGATGACGACGCCGTTCGGCGACTTGTTGAGACCTCCGAGTCCGCTCATGTGTTCATGGCCCAAGATGGGATTGCTGTTTCACCGACGACAGCTCGCCCGGGCTGCCGCGCGCGACGCTGCCCGGCCGGCAGCTGATGACGAGGATGACCAGCGTCAGCACATAGGGCACGGCGCTGAAGAGGTAGTAGCCCTGGCTGACGCCGATCGATTGCAACGCTGGCCCGATCGCCCCTGCGCCGCCGAAGAGTAGCGCCGCACCGACGCACCGAACAGGGCTCCAGCGCGCGAAGATGACGAGCGCGACGGCGATCAGGCCCTGGCCGCTCGAGATGCCTTCATTCCAGCTGCCCGGATAGAAGAGCGTGAGCGACGCGCCGCCAAGACCGGCGATCGCGCCGCCGACGGTGGTCGCGGCGATGCGGATCGCGTCGACCGAATAGCCGAGCGCCTTGGTCGCGCTCGCCGAGTCGCCGGCCAGGCGCACGAGCAATCCCCAGCGCGTGCGCGCGAAGCCCCAGTGCATGGCGGCCGCGAGGACGATGCCGACCGGCAGCAGCGGATTGATCTGCAGTGCCGCCTGCACGACCGACGAGTCGCTCCAGCCGCCGAGGGCGATGCCCTGCAGCTGCGCGGCCTGCGGCTGGATCAGGGGCTTGCCGAGATAGAACGCGAGGCCGGTGCCGAAGAGCATCAGCGCGATGCCGGTCGCGACGTCGTTGACGCGCGGCAGCGAGCACAGCAAGCCGTGCAGCAGCGCCAGCGCTGCACCGGCGCACGCGGCGACGAGCACGCCGACCCACGGCGAGCTGCTGAGATACGCGCCGCCGAAGCCGGCCATCGCCGAGAGCACGAGCACGCCTTCGAGGCCGAGGTTGATGCGCCCCGACTTCTCCGTGAGGCATTCGCCCAGGCTCACGAACAGGAACGGCACGCCGACACGCAACGCGCCGCCGACGATGGCAGCAAGGAAAGGCAGCAGGATCTCGGCGCTCATGCCGCGGTCTTCTCGACCGCGAGCGGCGCCGGTTCGGGTTCGGGCGTCGCGCGGTGCCGCATCTTCTGGCCGACCGCCGCCCAGTCGACGCTGCGCAGCGACTCGCTCGCCAGGATGAGGACGAAGGCGATGCCCTGCAGCACCTGCACCGACGCGTCGGGCAGGCCGAGGCGGCGCTGCAAGAGACTCCCGGCCGCGCCGAAGCCACCGAACAGGATCGCCACGGGAATGATCGCGAACGGGTTCTGGCGGGCGATGAAGGCGACGAGGATGCCGGCATAGCCGTAGCCCGCGATCAGCGAGGCGTTGGCGTTGGTGTGCACCGCCGCGACCTCGACCGCGCCGGCCAGGCCCGCGGCCGCCCCGCCGATCGCGCAAGTGAGCAGGATGAGGCGATTCGCCGGCAGGCCGACGAGCTGCGCCGCGCGCAGGTTTCCGCCGACGACGCGCACCGAGAAGCCGCTCGAGGTCAGCGCGAGCCACAGACCGATGCCGAGGCACGCGATCACGCCGAGAGCGAGGCCCCAGTGCACGTCGGAGCCGGCGATGCCGCCGATCTGGATCGCTTCGGCGAGCGAGCGTGTCGACGGCTTGTTGAGCGTCGCCGGGTCACGCAGCGGCCCCTCGACGAGCTGCTTGAAGAGAGCGATCGCGGTGTAGGCCAGAAGCAGGCTCGAGATCGTCTCGTTGACGCCGCGGTACTGGCGCAACGCGCCGGCGATCGCGATCCAGGCGCCGCCGACGACCATCCCGGCGATGCAGACCATCGCGCTGCCGATCACGTTGCCCGGCAGCGCAATCGCGTACGGCAGCGCCGCCGCCGCCAGCCCGCCGAGCACGACCGCACCTTCGCCGCCGATGATGATCAGGCCGGCCCGCGCCGGCACTGCGACGCAAAGCGCCGTGAGCATCAGCGGCGCGGCGCGCTGCAGCGTGTTCTGCCACGAGAACCAGTCGCCGAACGCGCCCATGAAAAGGATCGTCCAGGTCTCGACCGGGCTCGCGCCGCCGAGCCGGACGAAGCCGCCGAACAGCAGCAGCGCTGCGGCGAGCGCGGCGATCGGCAAGCCGATGTCGAGCGCTTTCATCGCGGGCCCGCGGCCGTCAGATCGTCACGCCGAGCCAATGACGCCTTCGACGAGGTAGTTCATCTTCTCGAGCTCGATGTCGGTCTGCTTGATCGCCTTGCCGGCGGCAATGACGGTCGCGCCCTTGTTGTCCTTCAGGCCGCCCGTGCCGCCGGCGAAGATGTCGAACTTGTCGGCGAGCATCTTGGCCTTCACGTCCTCGGCGTTCTTCTTCGCCGCCTCGGTGACCATCGGGCCGTACGGCGACATCTTGACGTAGCCGTCCTTCAGGCCGCCGCGCAGGAAGTTCGGATGCGGCTTGCCCGTTTGCGCCGCCTCGATCACGGTCTTGTAGGCGGTGAGCCAGTTCCACTCGGCACCCGTGAGGTAGGCGTTCGGCGCCAGCTTGGCCTGGCTCGCGTGGTAGCCGCAAACCATCTTGCCGCGCTTGGCCGCCGTCTCGACGACGACCTTCGGGCCGTCGACGTGCATCGTGAAGACGTCGATGCCCTGGTCGGCAAGGCTGTTGGTCGCCTCGGCTTCCTTGACCGGCATCGACCACTCGCCGGTGAAGATCACCGTGCAGGTGATCTTCGGGTCGACCGAGCGGGCACCGAGGGTGAAGGCGTTGACGTTCTTCAGCACCTGCGGGATCGGCTTGGCAGCGACGAAGCCGATCTTCTTGCTCTTGCTCATGTGGCCGGCGATGACGCCGTTCAGGAACTGACACTCCTCGACGTAGCCGAAGTAGCTGCCGGTGTTCTTGGGGTTCTTGTCGGTCCAGAGACCTCCGCAGTGCGAGAAGCGCACGTCGGGGAACTTGGGCGCGACGACCAGCATGTGCGGATCGAAGTAGCCGAACGAGGTCGCGAAGATGACCTTGGCCTGGTCCTGCTGGATCATGCCGGTCATCGTCTTCTGCACCGCCGTGGTCTCCGGGACGTTCTCTTCCTCGACCACCTTCACGCCGGGCAGCTTCTTCACTTCGGCGGCGGCTTGCGCCTGCGCCTGGTTGTAGCCGAAGTCGTCGCGCGGGCCGACGTAGATGACGCCGATCGTGATCGGCTTGGCCTGCGCCAGCGCCGGGCTCATCGCCCACGGCGCGAGCGTCGCGAGCGAGCCTGCGGAGAGTTGCGCGAGGGCGCGGCGGCGGCTGAGGTCGTGGCGATCGGTCATGGCGGTTCCTTCTGTGGGGGTGGTCTCGCGCGTGCCGGCCTGACTCTGGTGCACGCGTCGGTATACCAGGGGCAGTTCTGCAAGAGGTGTGCCACTCGCGGGTCGGGCATCGGTTGTCCGGACAACGCCGGGCATCCTGCAATTGCGCCGGGCCGACCTTGCCGCTACACCTGTGGCCTGCACCAATTGGAGGAGACACCATGACAAATCGCACCGCTCTGAGCAGGCTGCGGACCCTGGCTTTCGGCAGCGCCTTCGCCGCGGCCGTCGCGGCGGCGTCGCCGGGCTGGGCGCAAGACGCCAAGCACTACCGCTTCGCCTACGACCAGCCGCGCAACACCGGCTACAGCATCGCCGGCGACATCTTCGCCGAGCGGCTCAAGGAGCTCAGCAAGGGCACGATGCTGATCGACCAGTATCCCGGCGCCCAGCTCGGCCAGGAGCCGCAGGTGCTGCAACTCATGAAAGCCGGCGACATCGAGTTCTGCATCACCTCGGCCGCCAACGCCGCGACGCTCTCGCCGCAGGCCGGCGTGATGTCGCTGCACTTCCTGTTCCGCTCCGAGGATCACCTGAAGAACGCGCTCGCCGACCCGAAGGTCGTGCAGGCCGTCAAGGACATGGTCGAAGACACCGTCCAGGGCGGCCACGTGCTCGCCGTCATCACGCTCGGCCTGCGCAACATGTACAGCAAGAAGGAGATCAGGAAGCTCGAGGACATGAAGGGCCTCAAGGTGCGGGTGCAGGCGACCGCCACCGAGGACACGATGTTCCCGGCCTACGGTGCGCAGACCGTCCACATGCCGTTCGGCAGCGTCTACACGTCGCTGCAGACGGGAGTCGTCGACGTCGCCGAGAACGGCGTCAACGTCTACCTCGTCAACAAGCACTACGAAGTGGCGCCGGTGCTCTCGATGACCGAGCACGAGGCCAACAACAACTTCGTCTGGATCAGCGACAAGCTCTGGAAGAGCTTGAGCGCCGACCAGAAGAAGTGGGTCACGACGGCCGCCGACGAGGTCGGCCGGACGCAGCCGGCGAAGTCGATCGACCTCGAGCACCAGTCGGGCGACAAGCTGAAGGCGATCGGCGTCAAGGTGGTCACCGACGTCGACAAGTCGGGCTTCATCAAGACCGCGGCGCCCTATCTCGACAAGCTCGCCAAGGACCTCGGCCCGCACGCCGTCAAGATCAAGGACCTGATCGGCGCGGTCAAGTAGCGCGCCCGTGCAGATCGCCGACAAGCTGGTGCTCGAGCGCCAGCGCCACCTCAAGTGGCGCGCGCTCGACAAGCTCGAGCTGGGACTGATGGTGCTGTGCGGCGTCCTGCTGTTCGGCTTTTCGAGCACGGTGGTGTTCGACATCGTCACGCGCACCATCGGCCACCCGTGGCTCTGGCTGCAGGAGGTGACGCAGACGCTCTTCATCTACGCGATCTTCATCGGCGCGGCGGTGGCGACGCGGCGCAACGACCATCTCTATCTCACCGCCGTCTCCGAGGCGCTCCACGGCACGCCGCGGCTGGTGGCCGAGATCATCATCCGGCTGGTCGTGCTCGGTGTCGCGAGCTGCCTGGTCTGGTTCGGCTACCTCAACTTCCTGCGCGGCTTCTCGAGCTTTCGCATGCCATCGATGACGCCGATCGCGTCGCTCTACGCGGCGATCCCGATCGCCGGCGCCCTGATCGCGCTCTTCACGATCGAGCAGATGGTCAACGGCTGGCGCAATGGCTTCGACCATCCGCCCGAGCGCGACGAGGATCCGGTCGCCACCATCGTTCCGGTCCAGCCGGGCACGATCGCCGAGCGCCGGTCATGAGCGCGCCGGTGATCCTCGGGATCATGACGGTGCTCTTCCTGGGCTTCGGCTACCTCGGCGTGCCGGTCGCGTTCTCGCTGATGGCCGGCGTCTTCATCGGCGCCGCCTTCACCGACGTCACGTTTCCGGCGCTGATCCAGAAGGTGTTCGACGGCATGGATTCGGAAGCGCTGCTCGCGATCCCGTTCTTCCTGCTCGTCGGCGAGCTGATGAGCTCGGCCAACGTCGTCAGCCGGATCACCAACCTGTCGCTCGCGCTGGTCGGCCACATCCGCGGCGGCCTGTCGCAGGTGGTCACGGTGTTCAGCATGTTCTTCTCGGAGATGTCGGGCTCGACCACGGCCGACGTCGCCGTCATCAGCCGCGCACTCGCCGGGCCGATGAAGCAGGAGGGCTACAGCCCGGCCTTCATCGCCGCGATCATCGCCGCCGCGTCGACCATCGCCGCGCTGGTGCCGCCGAGCATCACGGCGGTGGTCTACGGCGCCGTCGGCAACGTCTCGATCGCCGGTCTCTTCATGGCCGGCGTGGTGCCGGGCTTCATGATCGGCTTCGGCCTGATGATCTATTGCTACTTCTTCGGCCCCGCCGGCATGCGCCGACCGCGCGCGCCGATGCGGATCGTGGGTCTGGCGTTCAAGGACGCATCGCTGCCGCTGATGATCCCGTTCATCCTGCTCGGCGGCATCCTCACCGGCTGGTTCACGCCGACCGAGGCTGGCGTCGTCGCGGTGTTCTGGATCATCGCGGTCGTCATCCCGGTGCTGAACCGCGGCCACCTGAAGAAGCTGCCGTACGACTTCTGCATGGCCGGGCTGATCTTCTCGCTGCCGCTGATCACGATCGGCGCCGCCAACGCCTTCGGCTGGATGCTCGCCTACCTGCGCGGCGCGATCACGATCGCCGAATGGATCACGAGCGTCGCCGGCAACGATCCGCACCTGATCATGCTGATGATGGTGCTGCTGTTCACCGTCATCGGCGACTTCATCGAGCCGGTGCCGACGATCATCATCTTCATGCCGCTGGTCAACGTGCTGACGCAGGCCGGCAACATCAACCCGGTGCACATGGGCGTCGTGCTGATCGCCACGCTGGCCTTCGGCCTGATCACGCCGCCCTACGGCCTGGTGCTGCTGATGGCCTCGAAGTTCGTCGGCGTGCGCTTCTCGCAGGCCTTGCGGGCGGCACTGCCGATCTACGTCGTCTTCCTCGGCACGATCGC
Organism: Rhizobacter sp.; assembly: GCA_043732605.1. GTDB lineage: Bacteria > Pseudomonadota > Gammaproteobacteria > Burkholderiales > Burkholderiaceae_C > Schlegelella_A. The sequence goes on from JAYTHL010000516.1 coordinate 6,752, forward strand.
CTTCGCGATCTACTTCCCGAAGGTCGTGCTGTGGCTGCCCAAGCTGGTGATCCCCGAGTCGGTCGGGTGCTTCAAGAACCCGAGCGGCGTCGGCTACATCTGTCCACCCTGACCTGTTCACCCTGAACCCGGCGCCATCGACATGAATGCCTTCGCTCCTCCCCACGCCGCGTTCGCGGTCCGTCGCCTGACGCCCAACCTGGGCGCCGAGATCTCCGGGCTCGATCTCGCCGCCGGCCTCTCGCCCGACGCCTTCCGTTCGCTCTACGACGCGTTCCTCGACTACCAGGTGCTCGTCTTCCCGCCGAGCGATCTGCCGCCGGGTGCGCAGGTGGCGCTGGCGCGCCAGTTCGGCGAGGTCCAGGTGCACGTCATGTCGATGTACCACGCCGACGGCTTCCCCGAGCTCTATCGCCTGTCGAACCTCGACGCCGACGGCAAGCCGAACGGCAAGCATCCCGACAAGGGTACGCTCGTCTGGCACACCGACGGCTCGTGGCGGCGCGTCACCGGCCAGGCGACGATCATCTACGGCGAGATCGTCTCCGCCGTCGGCGGCGAGACGCATCTGTGCGACACCTACGGCGCCTACGAGCGACTGAGCGATGCCTGGAAACGGCGCATCGCCGGCCTCGTCGCCGTCCACAACCTCGACTTCTCGCGCACGCGCCGGCACGGCACCGACCTGATGACCGAGGCACAGAAGCGCGAGGCGCCGCCGGTCGAGCACCCGGTCGTGCGCCGCCATCCGCAGACGGGCCGCACCTGCCTCTATCTGGGCGACCACGCCGAGTGGGTCGTGGGCATGCCGTACGACGAGGGCCGCGCGCTCATCGACGAGCTGAACGCGCTCGCCGTCCACGAAGACCTCACCTACCGCCACCGCTGGCAGCCGCACCAGCTCCTGCTCTGGGACAACCGCTGCACGATGCACCGCGCCACCGAGTACGACCCGCACACCGAGCGGCGCGTCGTCCGCCGCTGCACGGTGCTCGGCGAAGAGCCGGTCGGCGTTTCCGCGTAGCGGCGCTCGCGCGGCCGATGCCGCCGGTCATGACAGGCCGTGAGACACGGGCAAAGTTTCGAAAACCGATTGCCGCAACGCGCCACAGCCGCCGAGAATCGGACCGCCATGACCGCTCTCGACAAATTCCTGCTCTTCGTCGCCCTGCCCGGCGTCGTCGCCGCGTCGCTGCTCGAAGGGGTCGTGCTCGCCCGGCTGCGCGGCTACGACTGGCGCGCCAGCGCGGTGTCGCTGCTCGACCTGGTCTCGCGCATCGCGGTGCAGATCTTCCTGCCGCTGTCGATCGCCGCGCCGGTGATCGCGCTCGTCTACCGCCACCGCATCGGCGCGATCGCCCTCGACGGCTGGGTCGCGGTCCTGGCTCTCTTCATCGGCCAGGAGTTCTGCTACTACTGGTTCCACCGCGCCGCCCACCGCGTGCGCTGGTTCTGGTGCAACCACGCCGTGCACCACTCGGCCAACGAGCTCAACCTCGCCGCGGCCTACCGCATCGGCTTCCTGAGCCGGGCCACCGGCAGCGGGGTCTTCTACGTGCCGCTGATCTGGATCGGCTTCGAGCCGCGCGTCGTCTTCGAGATGCTCTCGCTCAACCTGCTCTACCAGTTCTGGATCCATGCGACCTGGATCCCGAAGCTCGGCTGGCTCGAGTACGTGCTCAACACGCCGTCGGCACACCGCGTCCACCACGCCGCCAACCTCGAGTACCTCGACGCCAACTACGGCGGCGTGCTGATCGTCTTCGATCGCCTGTTCGGCACCTACCGCGCCGAGCGCGACGACCTGCCGTGCCGCTACGGCCTGGTCGACCCGATGCAGGGCTACAACCCGCTCGTCATCGAGCTCGCGCAGTGGGGCAAGCTCGGGCGCGATCTGCTCGGTGCCCGCAGCGTCCGCGGCGTCGCCGGCTACCTCGCGATGCCGCCCGGCTGGAATCCGCACGGCCCGGGCTCGACGACGGCGGAGCTGCGCCAACGCGCCGCCGCGGCCGGCACGTTCAGCACCGCCGACAACGCGCGATCGCCGTCGAGCGATCCCGCGGCGGCTGGCTCGACGAGCCCGCTGCCGAGCCTCTAGCCGGCGGCGCGCTCGCGCGCGGCCTGCAGTGTGTGCAGCGTGATCTTGCGGACCTCGGCCTTGCTCTGCTCGATGTGCGTCTTCAGCAGCAGCTGTGCCTGGTCGGCCTTCTTCTGCATCACCGCGCGCAGGATCTTGGCGTGCTCGATGTAGGTCGCCTCGATGCGGTCGGGCCGGGTGAAGTCGAGCCTGCGGATGATGCGGATGCGCTCGGTCACGTCCCAGTGGACGCGCGCCGTCTCGTCGTTGCCGGCAGCGCCCACGAGCGTGGCGTGGAACTGCTCGTCGTGCGCGCCGACGGTGCTGGCGTCGGCGCGTCGCTCGGAAGGCGGCACGAGCCAGATCGCCTTCAGCGCCTCGAGCGCGTCGCTGGTCTCGGCCCGCGCGCACAGGCGCGCGACGCTCGCCAGCTCGAGCACGACGCGCAGGTCGTAGAGCTGCTCGAGACGATCGAAGTCGATCGGCATGACGTACCAGCCGAGCTTCGACTCGACACCGAGGAAGCCTTCGTCGCGCAGGCGAAAGAGCGCTTCGCGCACCGGCGTGCGGCTCATGCCGAGGCGCAGGCCGAGCTCGGCCTCGGAGAAGCGGTCGCCGGCGACGAGGCGAAAGTCGTGGATTTGCGCCTTGAGCGTG
>JAYTHL010000517.1:0-2858 GCA_043732605.1 Rhizobacter sp.
ACGTGACTCAGCGCCTCGACAAGCTGGGAGCCGAGGCGTTCCTGATGGCCCCGGCGGCGTTCGACCGCTTCATCGTCGAGGAGACCGCGAAGTCGCAGCAGATCGTGCGCGCCGCCGGCATCAAGATCTAGCCCTCACGGCGCAGCGAGCGCCTTGGCACGATAGGACAGGTCCACGTATCGGGCAGGCTCTCCGAGGGTGCGCGGCGGCTGGCCGTATCGGCGCCGCAGGTCGAGCACGGTCCGCAGGGCCGGCTCGTCGATCCGCAGATCGCGCAGCAGGCCACCCGGCGCGTCCACGAGAGTGGCCGCCGCACGGCGGGCCAGCTCCGGCGTCATGTCCTTGATGTTCGACACGAGCAGTGCCTCGGTCGCGGTGCGATTCGCCGGCTCCGACAGCCACTGCATGGCGGCCCGGTAAGCGCGCAGGAAGCCGACGAGTGTCGCTTCGTGCGCCGTCGCCCACGAGCGACGAACGAATCCGGTGGTGCCCAGGTACGGGCCGAGCGCCTCGGCCGTGGCGAGCGTGTTGAAACCACGCTCGGCGGCGAGGAGATCGAACGGCGTGCGCAGCAAGGTCGCGTCGTAGGCGCCGGCGATCAGGCCCTGGAAACGCAGGTCCGTCGCGCCACCGCGCACGAAGGTGACGTCGGACTCCTCGAGGCCCTCGCGGCGAAGCAGCTCGCGCAGCACGAAGGCGAAGCCGGTGTTGAGCGAGTCGACCGCCAGGCGCTTGCCGCGCAGATCCGCGAGCGTGCGCAGCGACCCCTTCGCCACCACACTGAGAAAGCCGTTGTCGACGCCCATCACCGCGACCAGGTCCGGGCTCGCCAGGGGCTGCCCGTCGCCTTGCCCCTCCTGGTAGGCGATCAGGTTGTCGATGGACGCCAGCGCCAGGTCGACCCGGCCGCTCATCAGGCCGTCGACGAGCGCGCCGGAATTGGGCGTGTAGGCCAGCTGCAGCGCGATGCCTTGCCGGGCGAACAGGCCCTCGCGCTCGGCGACCCACAACGGCAGGTTCCAGCCGCCGGCGAAGGCCATGACCCTCAGGGTCTGCGGGGTCGTCGGCGCAGGCGACGATGCCCCCTGCGCGCGCGCCGGCGGCACGGCGACTCCCGACAGGAGGACGGAAAGAGCAAAGGATCGCCTGGACCAGCGCATGTCATCTCCCGAGGGTGGTGCCCGCCATCGCGCGGCCGGGCCGCGACGCGCGATCGCGCGCGATGTGATCGAAGCGATTCATTGGCGCGACTGCTGGATCATCCGCAGTTCCCACGGGATGATGACCTTCGAGAAGATCACGGGGTCGGTCCAGCCCTGGGCCTCGCGGCCGAGATGGCCGCCGCGGGGGTTGATCCAGGCCTCCTTGGGAACGTCGCCGGACCGCATCAGCAGCTCGATGTCGGAGATCGGGACCTGCGTGTCCCGGGCTCCGGTCACCACCAGCATTGGCGTGGTGGGCCTTTGCAGCAGGTCCTGCGCCTTGAGCGACATGGCCGGCATCAGCCGGACGAGGTCGTCGATGCTGTTCGCGCCTTCGAACACGTTGATGAACGCCGGCGCCAGGTCGAACAGGTACTCGCGGTTGCCCAGCGTGCCTTCGCGCAGGAAGCGCTCGGAGAAGAACGCGTCGACCGGCGGCGACTGCGCCACCGCGCCGAGCAGACGCGCCCGCTCGGTGATCGACAGCTTGGCCGCCCAATAGCCGCCGAAGCTCACGCCCGAGACGATGATGCGAGAGCGGTCGACCCGCGGATGCTGGGCGAGGAAGTCGAGGACGGCGCTGAACATGCGCTCGGAGCGGCTCGCCACCTTGACCGGCGCCTGTCCGGTGCCGGGGCTGTCCACGGCGATGAAGCCGACGCCATGTTCGAGGATCTGCGCGTAGCTCTCGGCCACCGTCTCCTTGCGGCTGTCCAGGCCGCTGATCGCCAGGATCATCGGCACCGGCCCCGAGGCGTTGCTCGGCAATCGCAGGTAGCCGACGATGAACTGCCCTTCGAAGGGAATGCGCACGGTCTCCAGGGCCGGGCTGAGCGTCTGCGCGTACTTGCCGTAGGCGTCGAGGGCGCGCTGATAGGCGCGCTGCTTACCGGTCGAATTCGGCACCGGCCACTGGGCGAAATAGAACAAGCGCCAGGCGCGCCGGAACGAGGCTGCGGCTCGGGCGGGATCCGGCTCGGCCAGCCCTTGCGCGTAGTACCGCTCCGCGACGGTCCCGAACCCGTGCGCCCAATCGTCGCGATCCCGACTGCCGACGAGCGCGAGGGCCTCGGCGACGTCCTTCGGATCGAGCCCGCCGAGCGGATAGGCGCCACGCTGGACGCGTGCCAGCGACTCTGCCTTGATCTCGTCGATCGTTCGCTCGGGCACCTGGGCACCGACCGGCCACGACGACACTGCGATCAGCGTCGTCAAGAGCGCGTACTTGATGTTCACCGAGCGACATCCTCCAGATCGCGGAGAGCCGAGTTTCGGTCAGCTGTCTGCACGCATCACCGGGTGTTGTCCCGATGACGTCCCCGCGCAACTTTCACCGACGCCTCGAAGCCGGTCGGCCTGCCGCCAGAGCTGGCCCCGTTGATCTGAACAGATTCCGAGGATTTATAAGTGGATCCTGCGGGGTTAGGCTGCTTCGGCCGAAGGCTGATGCAGCGATGCGAAGTACACCACGTCCAGAGTTCGGGCCTGATGGCTCGAGTGCGGCCGGCGCGCGTTGTAGAAGTTGATGTAGCGGCCGATCCCTTCTCGGGCGGCGCTTACGGTCTCGTAGGCGTGCAGGTAGGTGAGTGGCGCAGAGGAATCGCACCCCTGCGCTCTCCCAGAACCGGACGTGAACCTCTCGATTCATCCGGCTCC
>JAYTHL010000518.1:0-2858 GCA_043732605.1 Rhizobacter sp.
GCACTGTGCCCGATTTCGCGCTCGCCGTCGGCACGGAACGCGCATCGACCCGACTGTTCGGCGCAGAACGTGGAATGCATCATCCGCCGGATTCGTCCATGGGTGGCGCACCATCGATTCCACATCCAAGAACCACCGGAGACATCGACATGAAGACGACATCGTTCCTCTCGGCCGTTTCGCTGTGCGGCCTGCTCGGCCTCGCCACCTCGGCGGGCGCGCAGCCGGCGCCGAACCCGCTCGACGCCGTCCCCGACAAGATGCCGTTCGACGTGCCCTACGGCGCGCCGATCGCTCTCGACCGGGCGGAGGGGGCGATCGCGGCCGCGGTCGCCGAGGCCAAGCGCCGCGACTGGAAGATGAACATCGCCGTCGACGGCGGCGGCAACCTCGTCGCCTTTTAGCGCATGGACGGCGCCCAGATGGCGTCGATCGCGATCTCCCGGCACAGGGCGCGCGCATCGGCGAGCTTTCGCCGCGAGACCAAGGTCTTCGAAGGCGGGATCCAATCCGGGCTGAACTACATGATCACGCTCGACGGCGTGATCGGCTCGCGCGGCGGCATTCCGCCGATCGAAGGCGGCAAGGTCATCGGCGCCATCGGCTGCTCGGGCGGCAGCGGCTGGCACGACGAGGTCACCTGCAAGGCCGGCTCCGCCACGATCGAGTAGAAGCGGGGCGGCGTGTCCTGCCTAGCGGCCGCCGCAGGCCATCCGCTGTTCCTGGTCGCCGTTGCGGTCGCACGCGGGACCAGCGGTGTTGCCGACCGCGAAGGTGCAGCTGGCCAGGACCGTGAGCGCGGCCAGGCCGGCGAGCAGGCGACGAAAGCGCGACATGAGATCTCCTTGGCGTCAGCCCTGTCGCTGCGTCGGTCGAACGGTCGAGAACATCACCTGCGGCGAGGCATGGCCGCGCAGGAACTTGATCGAGCAGTCCTTCTGGATCAGGGCCTCGCCGAGCGTCTGGTGCAAGGCGTCGACCGAGTCGATCGCGACTCCCTCGATGCCGGCGACGATATCGCCTTCACGCAATCCAGCGCGCGCCGCCGGGCTTTGCGGATCGACCGAGACGATGCGCACGCCGTGCGCCTGGCCGAGGCCGTGGTGCAGGACGACGCGCCGGTCGATCGCCACCGACTGTCCGCCCAGGCCGAGGTAGCCACGCTGCACGCGGCCGTGGCGCAGCAGCTGCGGGATGACCCACTTGGCGGTGTCGATCGCGACCGCGAAGCAGATCGACTGCGCGCCGCGGATGATCGCCGTGTTGACGCCGACGACCTCGCCGCGCGAGTTGAGCAGCGGTCCGCCGGAATTGCCCGGGTTGAGCGCCGCGTCGGTCTGGATCACGTCGGGGATCAGCCGCCCGGTGCTCGCCCGCATGCTGCGCCCGAGCGCGCTGACGATGCCGGCGGTCACCGTGTGCTCGAAGCCGAGCGGGTTGCCGATCGCGATCGCGATTTCGCCGCGCTTGACGTCGGCCGAGCTGCCGAGGCTCGCCGGCACGAGCGTCGAGCGTGTCGCCGAGCTCATGCGCAGCAACGCGAGGTCGGTGTCGGGATCGTCGCCGACCCAGTCGGCGGCCGACTCGGTGCCGTCGCCGAGCGCGACCGCGTAGCGCAATGCCGGCGGTGCCGCCGTCGGCGCCCGGCCGGCACGAACGACGTGCGAGTTGGTGAGCAGGTAGCCGTCCGACGTGAAGACGAAACCCGAGCCGGCGCCGCCGCTCTCGTCGCCGGCGATCCGCACGGCAGCCACGCTGGGGCCGACGCGCTCGACGATCGAGGTGACGGTCTCGGAGCACGCGTCGAGGAGAAACGAGTCGCTGGCGCCCACGGATGCTGTCCTTCCCCTCGATCTGTGGGCGGGCGGCGCCGCCGCAACCCCCGGGTCGACCCGACTCGCCGAACGAGCAGGTCGGCGCGATCGGTCGATCAGGGAACGAACGGGGCGGACCGAGCCAGGGCAGCCGCGAGCCAGAGGACGTGGCCGAGGGCGGCCGCCAGCGCCTGCGGGTAGCCTGCATGGACACCGAGGTCGTAGGCCGCGGCCAGCGACCAGCGGCCCTGGTCTTCCGGGTCGCGCCTGAACTCGCGGTCGCCGAAGCTGCCGTCGGCGCGGCGGAAGAAGTCGACGCAGCGGTCGACGACGTCGTTGTGGACGCTGTGGAGAACCTGCTCGGCGCGCGCGCCGCCGGAGGTCGTCACGGCGCGCTGCCGCAGATCTCGGCCAACACCGCGCCGATCGGCTCGCGGATGACGACCGTGGCCAGGGCATCCATCGCGGTCGGCTGGTCGTTGACGATGACGACCCGGGCACCGGCGCGCGCCGCGATCGGCACCATGCCGGCGACCGGCATCACCTGCAGCGTCGTGCCGACGGCGATCAGCAGGTCGGCCTCGGCTGCGACGGTCATCGCGCGGCCGATCACCTCGGGCACGAGCGACTGGCCGAACGAGATCGTGTCGCTTTTCAGGATGCCGCCGCAGGCCAGGCAATGCGGATCGTCCTCGCCGGCGCGGACGCGCGCCAGCGCCTCGCCCATCGGCGCGCGCCGGCCGCACTGCCAGCACATCACGCGGCGCATGCTGCCGTGCACTTCGACGACCTTGTCGGGCGACGAGCCTGCGCGCTGGTGCAGCTCGTCGATGTTCTGCGTGACGAGCGCATGCAGCTTGCCGCGCCGCTCGAGCGCGACGACGGCGTGGTGGCCGATGTTCGGCTCGGCCGTCCAGGCGGGCGAGTCGAGGCGCGAACGCCATGCGGCGCGGCGCACGTCGGGGTCGGCGAGGTAGTGCTGGATCGTCGACTGCTTCTCGGCGGCTGGATTCTTCGTCCACACGCCCTTCGGTCCGCGGAAAT
>JAYTHL010000519.1:0-9477 GCA_043732605.1 Rhizobacter sp.
AGGTCGCTCTGGTCAGGCTTCCACGTCGAGGACCATGGTCAAACCGCCGCCGCGCTTGTGTTCGACGTTGCTGGGCAAGGCCGCCGCCAGCTACAACAGCGGCCAGCTAGTCACCTTCCTCGAGGACATCCTCGCCAGCGAGGCTGGCAGAGGGAAATACACGTCATCCGCGACAACGTCAGCAGGTACAAGACGCCGCGCGTGCACATCGTCGTGTCCATACGCACCACACGCCGGCGTACCCATCGTGGCTGAACCAGTCGCCTACTTTCTTGGCCCGTTCGGTGCGCTGTCGCACAGATTAGGCACGCTAAACGGACTATGTTTTATCCCATCGCTGCGCACTCGCCGTCGGGGGGCTCGTTCAGCGGCAGCGAGCACGTGACCGGGAGTGAATGCGATGAAGGGTTTTGTCAAGAACATCGAGGGTTTGGCAACACACAACCAAGAGTTCCGCAAGGTGCTCTACACGGCGAAGAACTGCCAGCTCGTCCTCATGGCCTTGAAGCCGCATGAAGAGATCGGCGCCGAGGTTCACAAACTCGACCAGTTCTTTCGGGTGGAACAAGGGCACGGCGAGGCGGACCTCGACGGGGTTCGCACACCGATCAGCGCTGGCTTCGCCGTTTTGATACCCGCAGGAACGCGCCACAACATCGTCAACACGGGCAACGAGCCCATGAAGCTCTACACGCTCTATGCGCCGCCGAACCATCGTGATGGCGTCGTCCACCACACGCGCGCCGACGCTGGGGCTGACAAGGAGCACTTCGACGGAAGGACCTCGGAATGAAAGCGGCGCTGGGCGCAGGGGTTCTCGCGCTGCTTACGGCATTTGCCGCGCATGCCGAGTCTCGAGGCGAGTTGCTCTATTCGGCGCATTGCATCGGCTGTCACACAACGAAGATGCACTGGCGTGACGGGCGAGCCGCTACCGACTGGCCAAGTGTCGTGGCCCAAGTGCGGAAGTGGCAGAACGCGGCCTCGCTGTCATGGAACGACTCGGATGTGCTCGCCGTGGCGCGCTACCTGAACGAAAGCTTCCACCACTTCGAGCCGTCCTCGTCGTTGCCACCCGCCGCCACTAGTGGGACTGCCCCACCGTGACCACTGCACCGCCTACTAGGTGCGGATCGTCGCGGCGCGCCCGTATCAAAACCCGGCCAGCCTGAGCGCATTCACCGAACGTCGCGCTGGTCATTGACGATAAGTCGCTACGCCGCACCTTGCCGTTGAGCCCGCCGATGCCGAACATTGGTACTGCGGCCGATATTTCTGACAGCCACTTGGCCAATGCTCACCCGTCGCGACGCGGTTCACAGGAATCAGCAGGCGTAGAACTCAGGCCCATGTGGAGGCACCGTGCATCCAAAGACAAAGCCCATCCGTGAAGCGCCATCCTTGATCCCCAACATCTCACCCAGTCCAACCAGGAGTCCGTCATGACCCATTTTCGATTCATTCCCCTCGCCGCAGCGCTGGCTGCGGCCAGCGCATTGATCGCGTGCACCACCACCCCAGCGATGACCATGGACAGCGCGTCTGCCAGCAGCACGGCCCCGTCCGAAGGCATGGCCAAGATGGATGCGCAGATGAAAAACATGCGCGAAATGCACGAGAAGATGACGAGCGCAAAAACTCCGGAAGAGCACAACAAGCTGATGGCCGAACACATGAAAGCCATGCAGGACGGCATGAAGATGATGGACGGAATGTCCGGCTCCGGCATGGGCGGTACGAAAGGCATGGGCGACATGAAAGGCATGCAGGGCGTGTCCGGTGACATGGGCGCGCGCCACCAGATGATGGAAAAGCGCATGGAGATGATGCAGACCATGATGCAGATGATGATGGACCGGATGCCAGCCCCGACCGCAAAACAGTAGAGGAAATGCAATGAACCATCCCCAGTCAGATGTGTCCGCAGTGGCAGATTCGCGTTATGGGTTTCACTGTGTTCTGCAGGACCAGAGCTTCGCCGCGGCGATCGACGCCGTCACTGCGGCGCTGAAGACCGAAGGATTCGGTGTGCTGACCGACATCGACGTGCAGGCCACGATGAAGGCCAAGCTCGGCATCGACGGGCGGCCCTATCGGATCCTCGGTGCCTGCAATCCGCCGCTCGCGCACCAGGCGCTGACGGCCGAGCCCGACATCGGGCTGCTGCTGCCCTGCAACGTGGTCGTGCGCGAGGAGGTCGACGGCCGCCTGGTCGTCGGCTTCATGGACCCGGTCGCGGTGATGCAGATGACCAGCAACGCCGAGGTCGGCCGCGTCGCGACCGAGGTTCGTCAGCGGCTCGAACGGGTACGGTCGACGCTGGTCAGCCGACCCGCCGGCCCTGCGCACACCTGAAGGGGAGACCCGTATGTTCTACGACGGCGGCTACATGATGGGTGGCATGCACGGCTTGTGGTGGCTCTTCTGGCTGACGGTGATCGGCGTGCTGCTCTTCAGTGGTTGGGGACGGCGCAACGGGCGCGGTGACTACCCGCGCGAGACACCGCATGAAGTGTTGCGCAGGCGGCTGGCCAACGGGGAGATCACACCCCAGGAGCATGAAGAGCGGAAAGCCTTGCTCGACCGGGACACCGTCCGCAGTAGCTGAACGCACAGGGACGGGCGCCATGGATGTCATGATCATCGCGACAAGGGTTCGCGCACATCGCAAGAACCTCAAGAAGGAACTGGATTAGTCACAGATGCCGTACCGCGTGTGCTTCGTGGAAAACCGCGTCGACCTTGTCTGGAAGTTCGAAATCCATCATTCGCCGAATCGCTTGGCACGCACGCCGTCTGCACCAACCCCGCGACCTGCCCGACCGCGCTCAACACGCCGAGCCCGGCCAACGAGAGCTGGCACTACTCGGTCGGCCACTGGGTCGAGGACGATCCGGTGGTCGGCGCCGGCGCGTTCAGCAGCGCCGGCGCGTTCGGTTTCTATCCGTGGATCGACGCCGGCAAGGCCCGCTACGGCATCCTCGCCCGCTCCTCGGGCACCGGCAGCGGGTTCGAGTCGGTGATGTGCGTCCGGCTCATCCGCAAGGCCTACGCGACGGCGGTGGTGCAGTAGCCGGCGTCAGACGCTGGTCGCCAGCATGACGACGACAGCGATGCCCATCACGAACGTCGCGGCCCAGCCGAAGAATCGGTGGCGCGTCGTGATCGTGTAGTTGCCCATCAGCGCCTTCGACTGGCCGATCAGCATCAGCACGACCATGATCGGCACCGAGATCACGCCGTTGACGATCGCGCTCCAGACCAGCGCCTTGATCGGGTCGACCTCGAACGCGCCCATCGCCGTGCCGATGCCGGTGGCGGCGATGATGATGAAGTAGAAGCCGCGCGCCTCGCGAAAGCCATGCGAGAGGCCGCGCGCCCAGCCGAACACCTCGCTCACCGCGTAGGCCGCCGAGCCGGCCAGCACCGGCACCGCGAGCAGGCCAGTGCCGATGATGCCCATGGCGAAGACCGCGAAGGCGAAGTCGCCGGCCACCGGGCGGAGCGCCTCGGCGGCCTGCGCCGAGGTCTGGATGTTGGTGATGCCGTGCTGGTTCAGCGTCACCGCCGTCGCGACGACGATGCACAGGGCGATCATGTTGGAATAGCCCATGCCGACGATCGTGTCCTGCTTGATTCGCGACAAGTGCTCGGTCACGTATTCCGGATGCTCGCGCAGCGCCACCGCGTTCGGCCGGCGGTGGTTGTCCTCGACTTCCTGCGAGGCCTGCCAGAAGAAGAGGTATGGGCTGATCGTCGTGCCGAGCACGGCGACGACCATCGCGGCGTAGTCCTTGGGCGAAACGCCGGGCGGGAAGAAGTTCCAGGGCTGCCACGACTCGTGGATCACCTGCTTCCACGGCACCGAGACGCTGAGGATCACCGCGACGTAGGCGAAGAGCGCGAGCGTCAGCCACTTCAGCACGCGCACCGAGCGCTCGTACGAGAACCAGATCTGGGTGGCGACGCAGAGAGCGCCGAAGAACACGACGTAGACCGGCTGCGGCCCGCCGGCGAGCAGCCTGACGGCCTCGGCCATCGCGCCGATGTCGGCCGCGATGTTGATGGTGTTGGCGACGACCAGCAGGCCGATCAGCGAGACCGTCAGCCAGCGCGGGCACATCTTGCCGATGTTGGTCGCCAGGCCGTCGTGGGTGACGAAGCCGATCCGCGCCGAGAGCATCTGGATGCCGATCATCAGCGGCGTCGTCAGGAAGAGCGTCCAGACGAGCGCGAAGCGGAACTGCGCGCCGGCCTGCGAGTAGGTGGCGATGCCGCTCGGGTCGTCGTCGGCGGCGCCGGTGATGAGGCCAGGCCCGAGGCGGCTCGTGAAGCTGCTCCCGTTGCCGCCCCGTTCGTTGTTGTTGGTGGAGGTCGGCGTCGACATGCGTGATTCTGTCCGCGCCGGGTGACGACTTCGTTTCCGCGTGGCAAATCTTCTGGTGTGGGCTTTGCAGTCAATGCGCAAAACCAACAGGAGGACTTCGATGCCCCGGACGCCCGCGCTGCCGGACCCCTACGACGCCGACCGTCCGCTCGCGATGCGTTGCGCCTGCGGGCGGGCGCACGACGTCGGCGAGCACGGCGCCGGCGATGCCGCCGCGGCAACCGCGTCCGCATCCGGCCCGCTGATCTCGCGGAGCGCCTCGAAGCCACGCTCGTCCGCGCGCTCTTCCCGAGCGAACCGCTGCGGCGCCGCTTCCTGAAGGCGGTGGGCGCGAGCACGGCGCGGGCGGCGATCGCCTCGCTCGTGCCGCTCGGCGCGCTCGAGGCGATGGCGCACGAGAGGGGCCCGCTGTGCGAGCGCAGCTCGCGGCGGGTCGTCGCCGGCGGGGCTGGAGCGGGCTTTCGCGGTCATCGGCAGGTCGAGCAACAAGCCGGCCACGCGGCGACGTCTAGTCGCCGGGCGGATGCAGGTAGCGGTGGATCGACTGGACCACGACCGAGCCCTCGCCGACGCCCGAGGCGACCCGCTTCACCGAACCCGAGCGCACGTCGCCGACCGCGTAGACGCCAGGCCGCGACGTCGCGTAGGGCGAATCGGCGTCCGCGCCCACCTTCGCGCCGGTGCAGACGCAACCCTGGGCGTCGAGCTCGAGGCAGCGGGCGGCCCATTGCGTGTTGGGGTGACCTCGGAGCGCGGGTGCAGGCTGATGCGCTCCGAGCGCTCGATCCGCTGCACGAGATAGTCGGACATCGTCGCCGCGAGGCCCGACCCGCGCACGAGCATGTAGACGTGCTTGACCGAGCCGGCGAGGAACACCGCGGCCCGGCCCGCCGAGTTGCCGCCCCCGACGACGAGCACCTCCTCGCCGGCGCACAGGCTTGCCTCCATCGCCGTCGCCGCGTAGTAGATCCCGGCGCCTTCGAAGCGATCGCATCCGGCGAGGTCGAGCTTCCTGTAGCGCGCCCCCGTGGCGACGACGATGGCGCGGGCGCGGATCCGCTCGCCGTCGTCGAGCTCGAGCGAGTACTGCGTCCCGTCGCAGTCGAGCCCGACGGCGGCGCGCGAGAGCGCCAGCCGTGCGCCGAACTTTTGCGCCTGCACTTGCGCGCGGCCAGCGAGCGCCGCGCCCGAGATGCCGGTCGGAAAGCCGAGGTAGTTCTCGATCTTCGAGCTCGTGCCCGCCTGCCCGCCTGGCGCCATGCTCTCGACGACGATCGTCTGCAATCCTTCCGGCGCGCGAGCCTCGAAGCGCTCTTCGCTGCCGTAGCGGGCGATGCGCGCAGCCATCTCCTCGCTCACGATCGGGAAGGTCTGCGCCTCGCGCGCCATCGGATCGCTCGGATCGATGCGGCTGTCGAGGGTGCCGTTCTCAGTCGTGGCGGTGTGGCCGAAGACCATCCGCGCAGTCTAGGGACGGCATGGCTCGCGCGAGCGCTTGCTGCGCCGATCGCCGCAGTCCGCAGTGACCCGAAAGGCTAGGCCGCGACGAACTTCAGCGCGACGCCGTTGTTGCAGTAGCGCTTGCCCGTCGGCGCCGGGCCGTCGTCGAAGACGTGGCCCTGGTGGCCGCCGCACTTCACGCAGTGGTACTCGGTGCGCGGGATGATCATCTTGACGTCGGTCTTGGCCGTGACCGCGCCGGGGATCGGGGCATAGAAGCTCGGCCAGCCGGTGCCGCTCTCGAACTTGGTCTCCGACGTGAACAGCGCCAGGTCGCAGCCGGCGCAGAAGAACCTGCCCTTGCGGTGCTCGTCGTTGAGCGGGCTGGTGCCCGGGCGCTCGGTGCCTTCGTGGCGCAGCACGTCGTAGGCGGCCGGCGAGAGCTTCTGCTTCCACTCGGCGTCGGAGAACTTGACGGGCTCGATCTTCGGCGTGCCGGGCGCGGTCGTCTGCGAGGCGGCGATGCGCGGCGCGAGGCCGACGGCGGAGAGCAGGGCGAGAAAGGGGCGACGGGTCATGGCGGGAGTCTCCTCGAACGGACAGCGATCAGTCGGCGCAGGCCAAAAAACCTTTCTACGCGCGGATCATCCGGCTGGAGGCACAGGTGCGGGCTCGGTCCACGGGTGCAAGACGTGGGCGTCGATGCGGTGGCGGACCGTGAACGCCGGTGGAGCGTGGGCCTCGAGCCACGCGGCCAGCGCGACGTCGAAGGCGTCGATCTGCGCCGCGCCCAGTGTCGCGCCGACGCCGCGGCAGGCGCGCATCCGGCCGCGCCAGCTCGCGCGGGTGAACGGCACGTCGGCGTCGAACCAGAACATCGCCTGCACTCTCGCCCGGCCGGCCGTGTCCTTGGGCGCCGCGGGGATGCGGCCGTCCCAGTCGCCGCCTTGCCAGGCCGGGTTCGAAGCCAGCACGAGCGCCTCGCTGGCGCGCGCGATCGGGTCGGCGCGCGGCAGCCAGCTGAAGTGGGTCGTGACGAGGACGCCGCCCGGCTTCAGCACGCGCCGCACCTCGGCGAGCGTGCGCTCGACGTCGAAGTACATCCAGCACTGGCTGGCCATGACGGCGTCGAAGATCGCGTCGGCAAACGGGCAGGCCTCGGCCGGCGCGACGACGAAGTCGACGGCAAGGCTTTCGTCGGCGGCCCTGCGGCGCGCCGCCTCGATCTGCCCGGCGGCGACGTCGATGCCGCTCGCCAGCGCACCGCGCCGCGCGAGCTCGCGCGCGACCAGCCCGGTGCCGGTACCGAGGTCGAGGATGCGCTGGCCCGGCGCGCCGATGCCGAGCGCGGCGAGCATCTCGAAGAGACGCGCCGGCGGCCCGGGCCGGTGCTCGGCGTAGTCGGCCGAGGTCCGGCTCCAGTCGATCGGGCGGCCGCCGTCGATCATCGCGAGCCGACGCGCGCGTCGCCGTCCTGCGCCGGCCAGAGCACCCACATCCGCAGCGCCTGCTTCATGCGCCCGGCCTGCGCTTCGGCGTCGTCGCCCCAGCCCCAGAAGTAGTCGGCGCGCACCGCGCCGACGATCGCCGAGCCGGTGTCCTGCGCGACCGCGAGGCGGCGCAGCGGCCGGGTCGAGAGCGGCTCGGTGGTGTCGAGCCAGACGGGCGTGCCGTAGGGCACGCTCAGCGGATCGACGGCGATCGAGCGGCCGGGCGTGAGCGGCACGCCTTGTGCGCCCTTCGGTCCGATCGACGGATCGGGCAGCGCCTCCTCGCGGAAGAAGACGACGCGCGGATTGGCGCGGACCATCTCGTCAACCCGCGCCGGATGCGCGCGCGCCCAGGCGCGGATCGCCGGCCACGACGCTTCGCCCGTGCGCAGCTCGCCCTGGTCGATGAGCCAGCGGCCGATCGAGAGGTAGGGCTGGTCGTTGTGGCCACCGTAGGCGACGCGCACCGTGCGCGCGGCGCCGCCGCGCTCGGCCGCGAACGCGAGCCGGCCCGAGCCCTGGATCTGCAGCATGAGCGCGTCGAGCGGGTCGCGCAGCCAGGCGATCTCGTGGCCGCGCAGGCTGCGCTGCGCCGCCGGCAGGGTCTCGATCTCGTGCCGCGTCCAGTAGGGCTTGCGGGTGAGCAGATCGGGTGGCGGCGCGTAGAGCGGGACGCGAAAGCCGGTTCGCGCGACGCGCGAAGCGTCGACCAAGGGCTCGAAGTAGCCGGTCGCGAGGCCCGCGGGATCGCGCTCGCTCGACTCGACGCGGTACGGTCGCAGCTGGCCCTGCAGCCACGCGCGCACGGCGGCGTCGTCGGCCGCCGGGCCGAGCCCGCTCAGCCGCGCCTTCGCGCACGCGTCGAGCCAGGCCGGCGCGGGCCGCTCGCAGCTGCGCAGGAACGCGGGCCAGAACTCCGGTAGCCGGTCGCCGGCCCAGTCCGGCAGCTCGCTCCAGCGCGCCGCGACCCAGCGTCCGCGTGGACGGTCGAGCGTCGCAGTGGCCAGGTCGTCGCGCGGTGTCGCTGTCGGGGACGACGCGGCGCGTGTCGGCGGCAGAGTGGCGCTCGTCGCCGGTTCGGTCGCGATCGGCGTGCTCGAACATGAAGCGATCGCCGCCGCGACGGCGATCGCCATCGCGACCCTTCCTAGAATCGGCGCCGCCGCCATCCGAATGGCGCAACTGAAGGCGCGGGTCATGTGGGTCATTCTGCTGGAAGCGTTGGGCGCCTTGGTGCTGCTCGTCTTCATCGTCTGGTGGACGATGTTCTCCGGCCGCAGCAAGGGCGAGCGCAGCGACGACGAGCGCCGCTGACGGCGACGGGCCGCGTCACGGCACGAGCCACAGGAACAGGAACGCCGCGAAGATCACGAGGTGGACGACGCCCTGCAGCACGTTCGTGCGGCCGGTGCCGAGCGTGATCGCACCGACGGCGAAGGTCAGCGCCAGCAGCACCAGGTCCTTCGGCGACAGGCCGAGCTGCAACGGCAGCCCGAGCGTCACCGACGCGAGCGCCACGGCTGGAATCGTCAGGCCGATGCTCGCCATCGCCGAGCCGAGCGCGAGGTTGAGGCTGGTCTGGAGGCGATCGGCGCGAGCGGCGCGCACGGCCGCATCGGTCTCCGGCAGCAGCACGAGCAAGGCGATCACGATGCCGATGATCGACGGCGGCGCGCCCGCGCCGGCGAGCGCGCGCTCGATCGACGGCGACAGTGCCTTGGCCAGGCCGATCACCGCGACCAGCGCGGCCAGCAGCAGTGCGAAGCTCGCCCAGGCGTGCGCGCTCGTCGGCGGCGGCGCGTGGGTCGACTCGTCGGCGGCGTTCCCCGGCGGCAGGAAATAGTCACGGTGGCGAACCGTCTGCACGAACACGAACATCGCCCAGAGGACGGGCGACGCGACGCCGGCGAAGGCGAGCTGCGTGGTGCTGTAGGTCGCGCCCGGCGTGCTGGTCGTGAACGCCGGCAGCACGAGCGACAGCGTCGCCAGCGCGATGAGCGCGGCCAGCGCGGAGGTCGCGCCCTCGAGGCGAAAGGTCTGCTCGTGGTGCTTCAGGCCGCCGAGCAGCACGCACAGGCCCACGGCGCCGTTGCAGATGATCATGATCGACGAGAAGATCGTGTCGCGCGGCAGCGCCGACTTGTCGGGGCCGCCGGCGAG
>JAYTHL010000520.1:0-9451 GCA_043732605.1 Rhizobacter sp.
GCCATCTGCATGAGGCTCAGGAGACCTTCCTGCATGCGGGCGCCGCCGGTGGCCGTGAAACAGACGAACGGCGTGCGCTGCTCGATGGCGGTGTGCACGCCGCGCACGAAGCGCTCGCCGACGACCGAGCCCATCGAGCCGCCCATGAAGTCGAACTCGAAGCATGCGGCGACGATCGGAATGCTCATCAGTGCGCCGCCCATGACGACGAGCGCGTCGGTCTCGCCCGTGTTCTCGAGCGCGTCCTTCAGCCGCTCGGGGTACTTCTTGCTGTCCCGGAACTTGAGCGCGTCGACGGGCAGAACTTCCTGACCGATCTCGTAGCGTCCTTCGGGGTCGAGGAAGGCATCGAGCCGGGCGCGCGCCTCGATGCGGTGGTGATGCGCGCACTTCGGACAGACGTTGATGTTCTTCTCGAGATCGGTCTTGTAGAGCACCGTCTCGCACGCCGGGCACTTGACCCACAGCCCTTCGGGCACCGTGCGGCGCTCGCTCGGGTCGGTCGGCTGGATCTTCGGTGGCAGGAGTTTTTCGAGCCAGCTCATCGCGCGGTTCCTTTCATGCGTCGAGCGCCGCGCGGATGCCGGCGACGAAGCGTGCCGCGAGGACAGGCGCCTCGTCGGGGCTCGCGTTCTCGAGCAATTGCACGAGCGCGCTGCCGATCACGACGCCGTCGGCGACCGCGCTCACGCCGCGCGCGGTCGCGGCGTCGCGGATGCCGAAGCCGACGGCCACGGGCAGGCTCATGCGGGCCTTGATTCTCGGGATCATCTCTTTCACGGCATCGATGTCGAAGTGACCGGCGCCGGTCACTCCCTTGAGCGAGACATGGTAAACGTATCCGCTGCCCGCTTCGGCGACGCGGGCGATGCGCTCGTCGCTCGACGTCGGTGCGATCAGGAAGATGGGATCGAGCGCTACCCGACGCAAGGCCGCGGCGAACTCGACGCATTCCTCGGGCGGGTAGTCGACGACGAGGACGCCGTCGACGCCAGCGCTCTTCGCATCGCCGACGAAGCGGTCGACGCCGTAGCGCTCGATCGGGTTCGCGTAGCCCATCAGCACCAGCGGCGTTTCCGCGTCGAGCTCGCGGAACGCGCACGCCATCGCGAGCACCTGCGTCAGGCCGATGCCGCGCGCCAGCGCCCGCTCGTTCGCCTTCTGGATCACGGGGCCGTCCGCCATCGGATCGCTGAACGGAATGCCGAGCTCGATGATGTCGGCGCCGGCCGTGGCCATCGCTCGCATGATCGCGACCGTGCTGTCGGCATGCGGGTCGCCGGCCGTGAGGTAGGGAATCAGCGCCTTGCGACCGCGCTGGCGCAGCGCGTCGAACACGCCATCGATGCGGCTCATCGGGCGCCTCGCGCGTCGAGCTGGGCGACGGTCTCGATGTCCTTGTCGCCGCGCCCGGACAGGTTGACGAGCAGATGCTTGTCGGACGCGAGCGTCGGCGCGAGCTTCATCGCGTAGGCGACGGCATGGCTCGACTCGAGCGCCGGGATAATGCCTTCGGTGCGGCACAGGCGATGGAACGCGGCGAGCGCCTCGTCGTCGGTGATGCCGACGTACTCGGCGCGGCCGATGTCGTGCAGGTACGCGTGCTCGGGGCCGACGCCGGGATAGTCGAGGCCCGCGGAGATCGAGTGCGTCTCCATGATCTGGCCGTTGGCGTCCTGCAGCAGGTAGGTGCGGTTGCCATGCAGCACGCCGGCACTGCCGCCGCTGATCGACGCCGCGTGCTTGCCGCTGTCGAGCCCGAGACCCGCGGCCTCGACGCCGATCAGCCGCGTGCCCGCGTGCTCGATGTACGGATAAAAGATGCCCATCGCGTTGCTGCCTCCGCCGACGCAGGCGATCACGGCATCGGGCTGGCGGCCGATCATCTCGGGCATCTGGACCAGGCACTCGTCACCGATGACCCGCTGGAAGTCGCGCACCATCATCGGATACGGATGCGGACCCGCGACCGTGCCGATGATGTAGAACGTGTTCTCCACGTTCGTCACCCAGTCGCGCATCGCTTCGTTGAGCGCATCCTTCAGGGTCTTCGATCCGCTCTCGACCGGCACCACCGTCGCGCCGAGCAGATTCATGCGGTAGACGTTCGGCGCCTGCCGCTTGATGTCCTCGCTGCCCATGTAGACGACGCACTCGAGGCCGTAGCGGGCGCAGATCGTCGCCGTCGCGACGCCGTGCTGGCCGGCGCCGGTCTCGGCGATGACGCGGGGCTTGCCCATCCGCCGCGCGAGCATCGCCTGGCCGATGGTGTTGTTGATCTTGTGCGCACCGGTGTGATTGAGGTCTTCACGCTTGAGGTAGATCTGCGCGCCGCCGAGCTCGCGCGACAGGCGCGCCGCGTGATAGACGGGGCTCGGCCGGCCGACGTAGTGGGCGAGCTCGGAGCGGAATTCCGCGTCGAACGCAGGGTCGCGCTTGGCCGCCTCGTAGCAGGCCTTGAGCTCGTCGATGGCATGGACGAGGGTCTCGGCCACGAAGGTGCCGCCCCACGGGCCGAAGTGCCCGCGCTCGTCGGGCTGCTGGTATGGAGTCATGGAATCGATCTCAGGCAATCGATGCGGCGATCCGGGCATCGGCTTCGCGCACCGCGTCGCAGAAGCGCCGGATCTCGGCGGCGTCTTTCACGCCGCGCGACGACTCGACGCCGGAGGAAACGTCAACGGCCCAGGGCCGCAGCTGCAGGATGCCGGCAACGACGTTTGCGGCATGCAACCCACCAGACAAAACGAGCCGATGCCCGATTGCGGTGGATGAGCCTGTCGGAACGAGCGACCAATCGAAGACCTTTCCTGCGCCGCCGAATCCTTCGACGTCGGCGTCGAGGAGGAGGCCGTGCGCCTCGCCGTAGCGGCATGCGAAGTTTAGCAAATCGAGCCCGGGCGCCATGCGCGCGACCTTGAGGAAAGGACGCGCGAACCCGGCGCAGTCTTCGGGGGTCTCGTCGCCGTGGAACTGGAGCATTACGTTGCCGATCGCCGCCGTCACCGCCCTCACCTCGGCCGGCGCGGCGTTCACGAACAGGGCGACCGGCATCACGAACGGCGGCAGGCGGCGGGCAAGTCGCGCTGCGACATCCAGCGTGACGTGACGTGGACTGCCGGGATGGAAGACGAATCCGACGGCATCCGCCCCGGCGTCGACCGCGGCATCGACATCGCTCTCGCGCAACAGGCCGCAGATCTTGATGCGCGTCCGCTGGTTCATCGCGCGCAACCCGCCGATGAACCTGGAGCCGACTCAGGGCAGCCAGTCCATCGCGCAGGTTCGATCCGGGATCTCATGCACGGGATCGTAGTACGGTCCCTGGAAGTAGAGGCCGTCGGGCGAAAACGTCGCGGCGGCGAGAGAGCGATCGCGCGACGCGAGCACATCACCGAGCCACGGTGCCGGCCTCAGACCGCTGCCGACCGCGACCAGACTGCCGACGACGTTGCGGATCATGTGGTGCAGGAACGCGTCGGCGTCGAAGCTGAAGCGCCAGTACGTGCCACGGCGCTCGATGGTCAATCGACGAATCGTCTTGACCGGCGACAGGGCCTGACACTCGGCGGAGCGAAAGGCGCTGAAGTCATGCTCGCCCATCAGCGCGACGGCAGAGGCTCGCATCGCGTCGCCGTCGAGCGGTCGGAACGACCAGCCGGCAAGCCCGGTCTCGATCGCGGGGCGCACCGGCGACTCGAGCAGGACGTAGATGTAGCGCCGACCGACGGCGCTCGCGCGCGAATGGAACGCGTCGGGAACGATGCAACTCCACTGCACCGCGATGTCGGCCGGCAGGTAGCGGTTGGTCCCGCGGATCCACGAGCGCGCGGGCCGGACAGCGACCGTGTCGAAGTGGACGACCTGGTTCAGCGCGTGGACGCCGGCGTCGGTTCGACCGGCGCAGATCGACCTGACGGTCGCGCCGGTGAAGGTCGACAGCGCCGCCTCGAGCCGGTCCTGGACGGTTCGCCCGCCGGGTTGGCTCTGCCAGCCGCTGTAGGCACTGCCGCGATAGGCGACGCCGAGAGCGACCCGCACCCGGCGCGCGCTCAGCCGAGGCTGTCGAGCATCCCCTGCGCCTTGGTCTTGGTCGCGCCGCCGGCGGTCGCGAGCACCTCGCGCAGGAGGTCGCGCGCACCGTCCTTGTCGCCGATGCGCTGGAATTCTTCGGCCAGCTCGAGCTTGCGCGCGAGCGGATCCTGTGCGCTGCCGTCCGGCAGGCCACCTGCGGCCGTCGTCGGCTCGTCGACGACCGTCGTCGGCTGATCGAGGTCGAGCGTGATGCCGGACAGGTCGAAGGCCAGCGGCTCGTCGCGATGGTCCGGCGCCGGCGCCCCCTCGTTGGCCACGAGCGGCATCTTGACGGTCGTGTTGAAAGTGCCCGGGGCGGGTGCCTGCGGCGAGATCGAGTCGAGCGGTGCGGGCCGCGACGGCGAGCCGATCTCGGGATTGTCGAGATCGAGGTCGATGCTGTCGATGAGGCTGTCGCGGCTGACGGTGTCGCCCATCGACTGCCCGAACTGCGACGGCACCGGCATGATCGACTGCGGCATCGTGCTCGCGCCGAGCCCTTCGTACATCTCGCCGCCACCGGCTTCGGCCGGACGCTCCGGCCCGCCGCCGGCGCGATACATCACGTTGTCGGGATCGATCTGCGAGCCGAGCTCCTGCGCCTTGGCCCAATCCTCGCCTTCGCCGCGCGTCAGCGCGTAGAGCTGCGTCGCGAGGAGCTCGAAGCCCTTGATGTCGCGCCGCTTGGCATAGACCTCGAGCAGCTTGGTGCGGATCGCGAGGCGCTCCGGATTGCTGCGCATCGCCTCCTTGAGGATTTCTTCGGCTTGCAGGTCACGGCCGTAGGCGAGGTAGACGTCGGCCTCGGCAACGGGGTCGACGTCGCCGATCGCATCGAGCTGCGAGAGCGAATAGGTCATCGACGACGAGCTGCCGCCGGCGTCGCGCGTGTCGATGCGCTGGCCGCCGCTCGCGCCGAAGAACGAATCGGGCTGGAGGCGGCTTTCCAGGAACGAAGTCTCGCCGCTGTCCTTCTTCGAGCGCTGCGAGTAGCGCCAGCCGGCGTAGCCGAGGACCAGCAGTCCGAGCGCTCCGAGGCCGAGATAGAGCGGATTGCCGCTGGTGATCGAGTCGACGAAGCTCGGCTCCGGTGCGGGACGCGCCGCGGGCTTCGGTGCCGGACGCGATGCCGCGCTGGCAGGCGATCGAGCAGCGACAGGCGTCGAGCCGGCGCTGCTGGCGGCCGTGGCCACAGCGGTCGAGGCCGGTGCGGCGACGAGGACGGGGACGGCCGGAACCGACCCCGGAACGGCCGGGACGGCCGGGACGGACGCAGCCCGCACCGCAGGCGCGACCGCCACGGCGGATGCGACCGGCGGGGGCGCCGCGGCAATCGTCGGAGCCGGCACAGGCGTCGGAGCCGGCACAGGCGTCGGCGCCACGACAGCCGAAGCTGGGCGCGTGGCGGGAAGCGTCGGCGCTGCCGCGACCGTTGTCGCGGGCTGCGACGCCGAGCCCTGCATCTTCTTCAGGTCGTTGACGTTCTTGTTGAGCTCGGCGACGCGAGCCGCAGAGGCCTGGCGCTCACGCTCGGTCGACAGGCGATCCTCGGCGC
Organism: Rhizobacter sp.; assembly: GCA_043732605.1. Classification (GTDB taxonomy): domain Bacteria; phylum Pseudomonadota; class Gammaproteobacteria; order Burkholderiales; family Burkholderiaceae_C; genus Schlegelella_A. The sequence goes on from JAYTHL010000520.1 coordinate 5,630, forward strand.
TGCCGGCGGCGGACGGCGGCGTGACGCCGCCCTTGCTCAGCTTCAGCGTGTCGGCCGTCGGATTCGTCGACTGCTTCTTGTCCTCGACCGCCGCCTGGACCTTGCCGCCGCCCTGGCGTCGGCTGGTCTCGGCGCGCGGTGACGTCGACAAGGTCGACGATGCCAGGCGCTGGCGGTAGGCGCCGAAGTCGGCGCTCTGCGCGGTGATGGTCTGGCGGGCCTCGCCGGGGCTGACGCCCTGCGTTGCTTCGGCCGAAGGAACCGAGAGCACCACGCCGGCCTTCAGCCGGTTCATGTTGCTGCCGTTGAACGCCGCCGGATTGGCGCGGAACAGCGAGACCAGCATCTGGTCGAGCGAGACGCCGGCGCGTTGCGTCTTGCCGGCGATCTTCGACAGGGAGTCGCCGGAGCGGACGCGGTACTCGTCGCCGCTCGTTTCGGTCGCGCGGGCGGTGCGGGCCGGCGTGCTGGTGTCCTGGGGCGGACGCGCTTCCGTGGTCGCCGCGCGCGCAGCAACGCGACGTTCGCGTGCTTCGGCCCGCGCTGCCTCGCGGGCCGACTCGCGTGCTTCGCGCGCCGAAGGTGCGGCCGGGGCCAGCGGCGCCGGTGCGGGCGGCGCAGCCGACATCACCGGGGCGGTGGTCGTGCCGGGCGCCGGGGGCGCTGCAGCGCGGACGGCCGCCGGCGGATCGAACAGCAAGGTGTATTCGCGGACGAGTCGACCGGTCGCCCAGGAGATCTCGAGGATGACGTCGACGAAGGGTTCCTGGACGCCGCGGTCGCTCACCAGGCGGACGAAGAGCCGGCCGTCTCCGCGCTTCTCGAACGTGGCGCGGGTGCTCGGCAGGACCGGGTTGTAGTCGACGTTGGCGGTGCGGTAGGCCTCCGGCGAGGCAACCCGGATGCGCAGACTCGCCTGCTCTTCAGGCGAGAGGCTGGTGACCTCGATCTCGGCGCGGAGCACCTCGCCGAGCGATGACTGGACGCTGAGGCGGCCGAGGCCGAGGGCAGACGCCAAAGGAGATGCCAGGCACAAGGCAGCAGCGGCAACGCTGGACAGCGCAAAGCGCCCCGACAACTTCAGTTTTCTTTTCAAGGCGTCTCCCGGAAGGACGATGCGGGCCCGCTGACGGAACCGCAGCGACGGTCCGTCGATCCCGACAAAACGACCGACTCGATCATGCGAGCCGGTTTCAAATGCAGCAGTTCGCAAAGACAGAAATGACCATAACATCAGCGAGATACGGTGACAAGCTCATGCATTGGCTGACGTTCATGCAGTCGCTGCTTCCGAGTCTTCTGCACGACGTTGTTGCAGTCAGACAACGTGTTCGGTGCTTCGGCGCGGTCGCTCAACGCTCGAGCAGGATGCGCAGCATCCGCCTCAACGGCTCGGCTGCGCCCCACAACAATTGGTCGCCGATCGTGAAGGCGCCGAGATAGCTCGGGCCCATCGCGAGCTTGCGCAGCCGCCCGACCGGGATCTTCATCGTCCCCGTGACCGCGACCGGTGTCAGCTCGCGGCTGGTCGCGACGCGGGTGTTGGGGACGACCTGAACCCAGTCGTTGTCGGCGGCGATCATGGCCTCGATGTCGACCAGCGGCACGTCGGACTTGAGCTTGATCCCGAGCGACTGGCTGTGGCAGCGCATGGCGCCGACGCGCACGCAGGTCGAGTCGATCGGGATCGACGCCGCTGCGCCGGCGCCGCGGCCGAGGATCTTGTTGGTCTCGGCGCCGCCCTTCCACTCCTCGAGGCTCGTGCCGTCGCCGCGATCGACGTCGATCCAGGGAATCAGGCTGCCGCCCAGGGGAACGCCGAAGTGCTCGGTCTCGGCCGGCGACATCGCACGCTGCCGCTCGGCGATGCGGCGATCGATCTCCAGGATGGCCGACTTCGGATCGGCGAGCAGCTCGCACACTTCTGCGTGCAGCGAGCCGTATTGGGTGAGCAGCTCACGCATGTGCTGGGCGCCGCCGCCGGAAGCAGCCTGGTAGGTGGTGCACGTCATCCACTCGACCAGGTCGGCCTTGAACAGCGCGCCCACGCCCATCAGCATGCAGCTCACGGTGCAGTTGCCGCCGATGTAGTTGCGGACGCCTCGGGACAACGCGCTCTCGATGACCGGGCGATTCACCGGGTCGAGGATGATGATGGCGTCGTCCTGCATGCGCAGCGTCTTGGCCGCGTCGATCCAGAACCCCTTCCAGCCGGCCGCCCGAAGCCGCGGATAGACGTCCTTGGTGTACTCGCCGCCCTGCGCCGAGACGACGACCCCGCAGCGCTTGAGTGCGTCGATGTCGTAGGCGTCCTGGAGCCGCGTCTCGTTCTTCGCGTGGGACGGCGCGACGCCGCCCTTGTCGCTGGTGCTGAAGAAGAGCGGCTCGATCAGCGCGAAGTCGCCTTCGGCTGCCATCCGCTCGAGCAGCACGGATCCCACCATGCCGCGCCAACCGACCAATCCCGTGAGTTCCATCGTCGTCGTCCCGTCGAAAGTGTTTCCGATGTGCGGCCCGGCGTCGTCGCCGGTCCTGGGCGAGACGATCGGGCGCTCTACTGCTTGGTGATGCTCCTTTTGCCGGCGAGCGCGGCGACCACCGCGTCGCCCATGCCGCGCGTGCCGACCTTCGCCGTGCCTTCGGACCAGATGTCGGCCGTGCGCAGGCCGGCCTTGAGGACATCCTGGACCGCCCGCTCGATGCGAGCGGCCGCCTCGGGCTGCCGGAGCGAGAAGCGAAGCATCATGGCCACGGACAGAATTGTAGCCAGAGGGTTGGCGAGATCGCGGCCGGCGATGTCGGGCGCGCTGCCGTGGCTCGGCTCGTAGAGGCCCTTGCCGTTCGCATCGAGCGACGCCGAGGGGAGCATGCCGATCGAGCCGGTGAGCATCGCCGCTTCGTCCGAGAGGATGTCGCCGAACATGTTGCCGGTCACGACGACGTCGAAGCTCTTCGGCGCGCGCACCAGCTGCATCGCGGCGTTGTCGACGTACATGTGGTCGAGCGCTACGTCGGTATATTGCGCGTGCACCTCGGTGACGACGTCCTTCCAGAACTGGAAGGTCTCGAGGACGTTGGCCTTGTCGACGCTGGTCAGGCGCTTGTCGCGTTGCCGTGCCGCCTTGAAGGCCACGTGGGCGATGCGTTCGATCTCCGGGCGCGTGTAGCGCATCGTGTCGAACGCCTCTTCGGCGCCCGCGAAGGCGCCGTCGGGCGCGCTTCGGCGGCCGCGCGGCTGGCCGAAGTAGATGTCGCCCGTGAGCTCGCGGATGATGAGGATGTCGAGCCCGGCGACGAGCTCGGGCTTGAGGCTCGAGGCCGCAGTGAGCTCCGGATAGCAGATCGCCGGCCGGAAATTGGCGAAGAGGCCGAGCGCCTTGCGCAGGCCGAGGATCGCCTGCTCGGGGCGGAGCGCCCGCTCGAGCTTGTCGAACTTCCAGTCGCCGACAGCGCCGAAGAGGACCGCATCGGCAGCCTTGGCGAGCGCGAGCGTGGCCTCAGGCAGAGGGTGTCCGTGCGCCTCGTAGGCGACGCCGCCGACCAGCGCCGTCTCGGTCTCGAAGCGCAGATCCAGCGCGTGCAGGACGCGTTCGGCCTGGGCGACGATCTCCGTGCCGATGCCGTCGCCGGGAAGGATCGCGATCTTCATGTCACCGTTGTCGCCAGCCAGGGTTGCTTGAGCAGGCGCTCGGCCTCGAAGGCGCGGATCTTGTCGGCGTGACGTAGCGTGAGCGCGATGTCGTCGTATCCGCCGAGCAGGCAGAACTTGCGGAACGGCTCGACCTCGAACGGCAGCTCGACCTGGTCGGGCGCGACGACGAC
>JAYTHL010000521.1:0-2833 GCA_043732605.1 Rhizobacter sp.
GGGGCTCGTGTAGCGAGTAGTGCAACAGCATGTCCGGAGCAGCGATCTCGTCCACGACCGCGAGATCGCAGGTCTCGCCCCAGAAGTTCGTGAACCAGATGCCGACGATCGCCTTGTTGGTATCTTCGATGGACATGGAGTGTTCCTTGTGTCTTCGCGTTGGAGGTTCGCAGAGGCGGCGATTTATGCAGCTCTGGAGACATGAGGTTAGGGACGGAGGGCGTGTGCGGCGCTCCGTTTCTTGACGTCGAATGAGCGACGTCGGCGTCCGAGTTCAGCGTGGCGAAAGCGCCCGACGAAAGGTCAGATTGAAGCGCGCGTTGCCAGTGAGCGCGTGATGGGCTTCGCACAGGGTGTCGATGCCGTGGAAGTTCATCCGGGCCGGACCGCCCCATGCGACGACGTCGCCATGAGCGAGACGAACCCGTCTGGAACTGGCCACTCTCGCCTTGCCGCCCCATAGAAATGTCGCCGGCACCCCCAGGGAGACCGAAACGATCGGTGCGGCGAAGTCCTGTTCGTCTCGGTCCTGATGCAGCGTCAATCGTGTGCCTGGCTCGTACCGATTGATGAGGCACGCGTCGGGCGCGAATCCGTCGAAGCCCGCCACGCTTGCGGCGCGAGCGGCGAGCTGCGCGAACACGTCGGGCATGGCGGGCCACGGCCGATTCGCCGCTGGATCGATCGCGTCGTAGCGATAGCCGCTGCGGTCGCTCACCCAGCCGACGTCGCCGCAGTTCGTCATCGCGACCGACATACGCAGTCCGCGAGCCGTCGTCAAGTGTCGAAACGCAGCCGCCTTCGCGACGACCTGGATCGCTTCGATCAGCGCGGGCGCCTCCTCCAAGGCGAAGGCCCGAAGGACCAACGCACCGGGCTCGAGCTGCTCGTGGTTGCCGACTTGCGGTACGACCAAGTCGAACATCTCCTCCTGGCCCGCATGACTAGCTCGCATCATGAAAGATGATGCCGAGCGTATGGCGATGCCCTTCGATGATCTTGCTGACGCCGTGGTGTAGCTTCACGCGATAGTCGCCGCGCGCCCCGCGCACGGGTCGACTATTGACGGCGAACACGACCGCGTCTCCTTTCGTCAGCGGCACCACCGCCGCGCGCGTCTGCATGCGTGGCCGCTGCTCTGTCAGCACGAACTCACCACCGACGAAGTGTTTCGCCGGCTCGGAGAGCAGCACTGCCACTTGCAGCGGGAAGACGTGCTCGCCGTACAGGTCTTGGTGCAGGCAGTTGTAGTCGCCGGCGCCGTTCTGCAGCAGCAGCGGCGTGGGCCGTGACTGGCCGGAAGCGGCGCAGCGCGTGATGAACTCGGCATGCTCAGCCGGGAAGCGCACGCTCATTCCCATGCGCTCGTGCCATCGGTTGGCGAGAGGCGCGAGACGCGGATATGGCGCCGTCCGCAGGCCCTGAACCAGAGGCGGCAGCGGATAGGAGAAATAGCGGTACTCGCCCTTCCCGAATCCGTGCCGCGCCATCACGACACGGCTGCGGAAGCCTTCGTTCTGGGCATGGAGGGAAGCGAGGTCGTCGCATTCGGCTGACGTCAGCAGATCGCGGATCGCTGTCCAGCCCTGCGCGTCGAGGTCGCTCTCCAGGGCATGAACGTCGATGCCGCGCACACGCTCGCTCGCGTCCGCTTCGATCCAGTCGTCGCGCTTCACGCGGCTCGCTCCTGTGCGCGATGCTCGCGCTCGATCAGCTCGCGCTTGCGCTCCACCCCCCAGCGATAGCCCGAGAGGCCGCCATCGTGGCGCACGACGCGGTGGCACGGTATCGCTACCGCGTGGGCATTGGCTGCGCAAGCCCCGGCGACCGCGCGCACGGACGACGGCGAGCCGATCTTCTCCGCGATGCTCGAGTAGGTCTCCGTCTTTCCTGCCGGAATCTCGCGCAGCGCCAGCCAGACGCGTTGCTGGAACGCCGTGCCGCGCACGTCGAGAGGCAAGGCAAGCCCATGGGCAGGCGCCTCGACCAGTCCGACCACCTGGGCCACCAGTCGCTCATACCCTGCGTCACCGCCGACCAGCCGTGCCCGCGGAAAGCGGTCCTCGAGGTCGCGCACCAGGGTGTCCGGGTCGTCGCCGAGCAGGATCGCGGCGACACCCTTGGCGCTTGAGGCAACGAGGATGGCGCCGAGCGAGCACTGGCCGACAGCGAAGGTCAGCACCTCTTCGACGCCGCCCGACCGGTAGTGGGTCGGGCTCATGCCGAGCACGCCGGCCGAAGCCTCGTAGAACCGACCGTTCGAGCCGAAGCCGGCATCGTGAAACGCCGCGGTGACCGTTGCCGCCTTCGCCAGTCCTTTGCGCAATCGGGCCGAGCGGCCGGCGACCGCGTAAGCCTTAGGCGTCAGGCCGGTGGCCTTCTTGAACAGGCGGTGGAAGTAGTGCGGACTGAGCTCGACGGACTCGGCGACTTGCGCGAGCGAGAGCGGCTCGTCAGATTCGTCGATGAGCTTGCAGGCCTTCGCCACGATCGCGGTGTTCGCCGCCTCGATCGAGATGCCGCCCGGGTTGCAGCGACGACAGGCGCGAAACCCAGCAGCCTCGGCCGCGGCGACGCTCTCGTGGAGACGCACATTCTTGGGATTGGCCAGACGTGACGGGCACGAGGGTCTGCAAAAAACGCCTGTCGTCGCGACGGAATACCAGAACTTGCCGTCAGCCGTCTTGTCGCGCGTGGCGATGCTTGCCCAATGGCCGTCTTGGGTAATGTCGGTGGAAGTCAACTTCATGATGTCTTATCGGAAGTGGGTATGGACCCAGTGTCTTCAGCGACATCCTACGGCGCGCTCCGAGTCTTGCTTTCGAATCGATGA
>JAYTHL010000522.1:0-9394 GCA_043732605.1 Rhizobacter sp.
ACTTCGACAACGAGATCGACATCGCCGCGCTCGAGAAGGAATGCACCTGGGAAGAGATCAAGCCGCAGGTCGACCACGTGATCTTCCCCGACGGCAAGAGGATCATCCTGCTCGCCAAGGGCCGCCTCGTGAACCTGGGCTGCGGCACGGGCCACCCGAGCTTCGTGATGTCGTCGAGCTTCGCCAACCAGACGATCGCGCAGATCGAGCTCTTCACGCACCAGGATACGTACGACATCGGCAAGGTCTACGTGCTGCCCAAGCACCTCGACGAGAAGGTCGCGCGCCTGCACCTGAAGAAGGTCGGCGCGATGCTGACCGAGCTGACCGACGAGCAGGCGGCGTACATCGGCGTTCCGAAGCAGGGCCCGTACAAGCCCGACACGTACCGGTACTGATCGGCTTCGCCGAGAGGTTTCGGGCCATGCGTGCCGATCAGCTGCTGGTGCAGCGCGGCATGGCGCCGACGCGATCGGCCGCACAGCGGCTGATCGCGACCGGCGCCGTGCGCTGGCGCGCGCCCGCGGGCTGGCGCGTGCCGTCGAAGGCGGGCGAAGACCTGCCGAGCGGGGCCGACGTCGAGATCACCGACGATGCCGAGCTGCGCTTCGTGTCGCGCGGCGGCTTGAAGCTCGACGGTGCGCTGGCGCGTCTGAAGATCGACATCGCCGGCATGACCTGCCTCGACGTCGGCCAGAGCACGGGCGGCTTCACCGACGCGCTGCTCCAGCGCGGCGCGACGCATGTCGTCGGCGTCGATGTCGGTCACGGCCAGATCCATCCGAAGCTCGCGGCGGATCCGCGCGTCACCGCGCTCGAAGGCGTGAACGCGCGTCACCTCGAAGCGACTCAACTACCGTTCCCGCGCTTCGATCTGATCGTCGGGGACGTGTCGTTCATCTCGCTCGCGCTCGTTCTGCCGGCGCTCTTGCCGCTCGCGGGCGGCGAGCTCCTCCTGCTCGTCAAGCCGCAGTTCGAGCTGCAGCCGGTCGACATCGGCGCGAGTGGCCAGGTGAAGGACGCGGGCGCCTACGCTCATGTCGAGGCGAAGCTGCGCAAGGCGTGCGCCACGAACGGCCTGGACGTTCTCGCGTGGTTCGACAGCGCCACGCCGGGCAGCGAAGGCGCGCGCGAGTTCTTCCTGCATGCGCGTCCAGCGATCGGGAAGGCAAAACCATGACGATGAAGATTCCTGTCCCGGTCAGCTTCGAGTTCTTCCCGCCCAACACGCCGGTCGGCAGCGAGAAGCTGAAGACCGTCGTGCGCGAGCTCGCCGCGTGCGACCCCGAGTTCTTCAGCGTCACCTACGGGGCGGGCGGCTCGACGCGCGACAAGACGCTCGCCACCGTGGGCGACATCGCCGCGCTCGGCCAGGAAGCGGCGCCGCACCTGTCGTGCATCGGCTCGACGAAGGAAAGCATCTCCGAGATCCTCGCGACCTACCGCGCGCAGAAGATCCGACGCCTCGTCGCCCTGCGCGGCGACCTGCCGAGCGGCACCGCGACGGCCGGCGAGTTCCGCTATGCGAACGAACTCATCGCGTTCATCCGCGAGACCCAGGGCAACGACTGGTTCATCGAGGTCGCGGCCTATCCCGAGTACCACCCGCAGCAGCGCTACGCGAAGCGCGACCTGGAGCACTTCGCCGCCAAGGTGAGGGCCGGCGCGAGCTCGGCGATCACGCAGTTCTTCTTCAACCCCGACGCGTATTTCCATTTCGTCGACGAGGTGCGCGCGCTCGGCGTCGACGTGCCGATCGTTCCGGGCCTCATGCCATTCCACAACTACGCGCGGATCGCTCAATTCGCGGCGCGAGACGGCATCGAGATCCCGCGCTGGGTCGCGCTCAAGATGGAGGGCTTCATGGACGATGCCGCGTCGATCCGGGCTTTCGGCCTCGACGTCGTCACGCGACTCGCCGAGCGGCTGATCGCCGGCGGCGCGCCGGGCCTGCACTTCTACACGCTCAACCAGTCGGCGCTCGGCCTCGAAATCTGCAAGCGCCTGGCGCTCAAGGGCTGATCAGGGCCGCTGCCACATCACGCCGTCCTCGGTGAGGAGCGCGTCGAGCGGCAGGTCGTCGGGCGACGAGCGCAGCATCGGCAGGAAGCCGTGCGTGTAGCTGACGCCGATCGTCACCGGCCGCGGCAAGAGCGCGCGCAGCGTGCGGTCGAAGAAGCCGCCGCCGTAGCCGAGGCGCACGCCGCCGGGCCCGAAGCCGAGGCACGGCACGACGAGCATCTGCGGCACGAACTCGTCGGTGCCCTTGGGCTTGGGAATGTCGTAGGCGTCGAGCTCGGTCTCGCAGCCCGGGAACCAGACGTGGAAGCGCAGAGACTTGGTCTCGCGATCGGCCACCGGCAGGCCGATGCGGCGCGGGCTGCCGTCGACGCCGCCTTCGCTCCAGCGGTAGAGCGCCGGCAGCGGATCGAACTCGCCCTTGATCGGCCAGTACGCGCCGATCGTGCGCTCGCTGCGACCCACCAGCCAGACCCGCAGGACCTTCTGGAGGGCGACGGCGCGCTCGAGGCGGTCAGGCAGGGACTGCCGGGTGGCGACGAGCTTCTTGCGCAAGGAAGCGAGCTCGTCCTGGGCCTCTGGCGCCTGCATCGATCGTGTTCCCTTCACTGTCCCGGCAGCGGCGCCGACCGGCGCGCTGAGGACCGAGCTATTGTGCAGAAGCGCCGGCGCCGTCAGCGCCTTCCGCGATCTCTCACTCGCGGCTCAGCGCGGAGCGCACGTAGGCCGACGCGCGATCGAGCAGCGAGCCTGCGCGCCAGGCGATCAGCGCCGGGTCTTCGTCGTCCCAGGCCTCGACCAGCGCCCGGCCGTTCGCCGGGACGCTGAACGACTGGCCGGTCTCGACCAGGTGGTCGTCGAGTTCGCCCTCGCGGGTCAGCCAGACGCGGCCGTGCAGCACGTCGAGGCGGCCACCGGCCGAGCCGAGCGTCACGATGTGGCCGGCGCGCAGGGTCTGGAGGGCGCTCGCAGCGCTGCTTGCATGGGCTGTCATCGATTGCGTATCCATCATCTATCTCCTGCGTTTCCGAGTCGGTATCATCGTCCCGCGCCACTGGTAAATCCAATGAATACGCGATCGCTCATTGATGCGGAAAAAGCATGAGTTCAAGATCACGTCGACCGTTGTCGTTGACCAACCTGCGCGCCTTCGAGACCGTCGCCCGGATGCTCAACTTCGGCGCCGCGGCCGAAGAGCTGCACGTCACGCAGTCGGCGGTCAGCCGACAGATCAAAGGCCTCGAGGACGAGCTCGGCGCACAGCTCTTCCAGCGCGGCACGCGCCACGTCCAGATCACGCCCGACGGCCAGACGCTGCTGCGCACCGTCGAGCCCTTCCTCGCCAAGCTCGACACCAGCGTCCAGCACATCCGCCGCTCGCGCAGCCGGCAGCGGGTCAGCGTCACGACCTTCGCGTCGTTCGGCTCGCTCTGGCTCCTGCCACGGATCGAGGCGTTCCAGCGCAGCCATCCCGACATCGACATCCGGGTCTCGGCCCACGACGCGCTCGAGGACCTCGACGACCCCGAGCTCGACCTGGCGCTGCGCTATTGCAGCCCGGCGCAAGCGCCAGCCGGCGGCGTGCATCTCTTCGACGAGACGCTGACGCCGGTCGTGAGCCGCAGCCTCTGGCAGCAGATGAAGGACGGCATGTCGCCGCCGCTCGCGACCGTCACCGATCTCAAGCACCAGACGCTGCTCGAGGAGGACGACGACCGCGCCAGCACCGAGTTCCTCAGCTGGCGCCACTGGCTCGCGCAGCACGATCAGGCCACGCTCGAGCCGCGCCGCTGGCTCTATCTGAACTTCACCTACCAGCAGGTGCAGGCCGCGCTCGCCGGCCACGGCGTCGCGCTGGCACGCGTGCCGCTGGTGTTCGAGGCGCTGCAGCGCGGCGAGCTGGTCGAGCCGTTCGGCGAAGCGGGCCGGATCAAGAGCCCGTTCTCGTACTGGATGCTGGTCGATCCCGGCAGCAAGGCACGGCCCGAGGTCGCCGAGTTCACACGCTGGGTCGAGGCCGAGGCGGCGGCGACGCGGGCCGCGGTCGGCGACGTGCGCGCGCCTGGCTGAAACGCGCGCAACTAGACGACGCCGGCTTCAGTCACGATCAACGCCAATGGCACGTCGTGCGGCCGGGCCGCGAAGACGTCGAGATCGACCTGCGCGAACGACCATGCAACGCCGATCGCGACGACGTGGCCGTGCGCCGCGAGCCAGCGGTCGTAGTAGCCGCCGCCGTAGCCCAAGCGGTGTCCCGCAGCCGTGAAGCCGACGCACGGCACGACGACGACGTCGGGCCGGATCGGCGCGCCCGTCGCGGTGCCGATGCCGCACTCGTCGACCGCCGTCGGCGCGACGCCGTCCCAGCGCCGGAACTCCATCGCCCGTGGCGAGCGCCGTGCATATGGCAAGGCGCGCTCGACTTTGTCGAATCCCGCGTCGGCGGCGAGCGCGGCTGCTGCGTTAAATTCGGATCGCATGGCCCAGTAGAGGCCGAGACACGTGGGCTCGAGCGGTGCGAGCGCGGCGCGGAGGTGGGAAGAGAGAGCGATACCGGCCGCGGCGAACGCGGCAGACGCGACGAACGCATCGCGATCGGCGAGCAGGCGGGCCCGGAGGGCCTTGCGATCGCCGGCCGCGTCGGGCGGCGGAGCAGCGGGCTCGGACGCGAAATTCACGAATCAGCAGGATGCCAGTGACGACCGCAGAACGGATCGAGCCAGTATATGAGTCGCCTGCGGCCCGTCGCCGTCACGGCAGCCGCCACGCCCTGCGCCTCGCGACAGCGGCGCTCAGCATCGCCCTCGCCGCCATCGCGCTGCCGCGCGCAGTCCAGGCCCAGGGCTTCGAGACCACGGTGACCGACGCGCGCGACGCATTCCGCCGCCACGACCGCGCCCGCCTCGCGCAGCTGCGTGCCCAGGCCGCGGCCGAGAAGAACCCGTTCGCGATGTGGGTCGACTACTGGGAGACCACGAATCGGATCGGCGAGGTCCAGCCGGCCGAGTTCACGGCCTTCGCCGATCGCTGGAGCGGCACCTACGTCGAGGATCGCCTTCGCAACGACTGGCTGCTCGAGCTCGTGCGGCGCCGCGACCGCGCCAATTTCGCCGTCGAGTACCCGCGCTTTCGCATGAACGACGACCGCGAGGTGACGTGCTTCGCGCTCGCCGGCGAGCCGATGACCGGCAAGGACGCGAAGGAGGCCGGCATGGCCGCCTGGCTGGCGCAGAAGGACGGCGACGATGGCTGCGCCCTGCTCGGCACGACGATGGCCGAGGCCCGATTGATCGGCGCGCCCGACGTCTGGAAGAAGATCCGCGCCAGCATCGAGGCCGGCAAGCCCCGCGCCGCGCGCCAGGCCGCCGACCTGCTGTCGGATGCGGTCGTCGCCGGGGTCGGCGAGATCCTCGACAGCCCGGCGCGCTACCTCGCGAAGAAGGCGTCAGCCGGGACGCGCGCGGACGCGGAGCTCACGACGATCGCCATCGTCCGCCTCGCGACCACCGACAGCGATTCCGCCGCCGCCCTGCTCACGAGCAAGTGGGAGCGCGTGCTGCCGGGCGAGCTTGCCTCGTACGCGTGGGCGAGCGTCGCGCGCCAGACCGCGATCAAGCTGCAGCCCGACGCCGTCAACCACTTCCAGCGCGCGTCGCAGGTGCAAGGCAAGGGCGGACGCGAGATCGACCTCTCCGACGACACGCTCGCCTGGAAGGTGCGTGCCGCGCTGCGCGCCGACAACGGCCGCGCCCGCTGGCAGCAGGTGATCCAGGCGATCAACGCGATGTCGCCGACGGAGCAGAAGGACGCGGCCTGGGTCTACTGGAAGGCACACGGCCTGCGGGCGGTGGCGCGCGACTCGCAGGACGGCGAGACGCTGCTGGCGACGAGCCGCGAGCTGCTCGCGAGCATCGCGCCGCAGCTCGGCTACTACGGCGAGCTCGCGGCCGAAGAGCTCGGCCAGGCGCAGCCGCTGCCGCCCAAGCCGGCGCCGCTGACTCCCGCCGAGCGTGACGCGGCCGCAGCCGTGCCTGGCTTCGTGCGTGCGATCACGCTCGTCTCGATCGGCCTGCGCAGCGAAGGCGTGCGCGAGTGGAACTACACGATCCGCGGCCTGAGCGACCGCGAGCTGCTCGCCGCCGCGCAGTACGCCTGCGACCGCGAGGTCTGGGACCGCTGCATCAACACCAGCGAGAAGACCCGCGCCGAGGTCGACATGGACCAGCGCTATCCGACGCCGCTGCGCAAGGACGTGGTCGCGCGGGCGCGCGAGATCGGCCTCGATCCGGCCTTCGTCTACGGCCTGATCCGCCAGGAGTCGCGCTTCATCGCCGATGCCCGCTCGGGCGTCGGCGCCGCCGGCCTGATGCAGCTGATGCCGGCGACGGCGCGCTGGACGGCCAAGAAGATCGGCCTGCCGTACACGCCGGGCGCGATCGTCGACCGCGACACCAACCTGCGCCTCGGCAACGCCTACCTGAAGCTCGTCCTCGACGACGCTGGCGGCTCGCAGGCGATGGCCGCCGCGGCCTACAACGCAGGCCCCGGCCGGCCGCGCAAGTGGCGCGACGGCCCGGTGCTCGACGCCGCCGTCTGGGTCGAGAACATCCCGTTCCCCGAGACCCGCGACTATGTCAAGAAGGTGCTCTCGAACAGCACCTACTACGCGGCGCTGATCGGCGGCAAGGGCACGGTCCTGCGCTCACGCCTCGGCAAGACGATCGGCCCGCCCGACCCGAACGCTCCGCCGCTCGACAAAGACCTGCCCTGAGGCGGGTCGTGCACGCTCGGCGAGAATCGCCCGGCGCCGACGTCCCGGCCGGCGCCTCTCGAAAGGCGAAGTGACCAACCTCCTCGTTCTCGGCGCCACCGGCTTCGTCGGCCGCACGGTCTGCGAAAAACTGGTCGAGCGCTCGGGCGGCGCCGACGGCCGGATCCGCGTCGCGACGCGGCGCCTCGGCAATGCCCGCCACCTCCAGCTGCTGCCGACCGTCGAGCTCGCCGAAGCCGACGTCCACGACGATCGCGCGCTGGCCCGGCTGCTGCGCGACACCGACGTCGTCATCAACCTCGTCGCCGTGCTGCACGGCAGCGCCGCCGAGTTCGACCGCGTCCACGTCAAGCTGCCCGCGCGCCTCGCGACGGCGTGCAAGGCCGCGGGCGTCCGTCGCGTCATTCATGTGAGCGCGCTCGGGGCGAGCATCGACGGGCCGAGCGAGTACCAGCGCTCGAAGGCGCGTGGCGAAGCTGCGCTGCGATCGGCGGGCCTCGATCTCACCGTGCTGCGGCCCTCGGTGATCTTCGGCGAGCGCGACAGCTTCCTCAATCTGTTCGCGACGCTGCAGTCGGTCTTCCCGGTGATGCCTCTGGCCGGCGCGGATGCGCGCTTCCAGCCGGTCTGGGTCGACGACGTCGCGACCGCGATCGTGCGTTGCGTCGACGACCCGTCGACGATCGGCCTGGCGATCGAATGCTGCGGCCCGCGCGTCTACACATTGCGCGAGCTGGTCGAGGCGGCAGGAACGTGGTCGGGTTCGCCGCGGCCGGTCGTCGGGCTGCCGATGGCGCTCGGCAAGCTGCAGGCGCTGGTGCTTGAGCTGCTGCCCGGCAAGACGCTGATGTCCCGCGACAACGTCGACTCGATGAAGGTCGCCAACGTCGCCAGCGGCAAGGCGCCCGGCCTCGACCGGCTCGGCATCGAGCCGACGCCGCTCGAGAGCATCGCGCCGAGGTACCTCGGACACGTCTCGGGCGAGAAGCGCCTCGAGGCCTGGCGCGCACGCGCGCGTCGCGACTGACGGCGCGTTCCCCGAGCGACGGCCATGCGCCGCGCGCATCGCCGCCGTGCCGAATCGGCATCGTCTTGCGTCGCCGTCGGCACTAGCATGGCGGCCTCGACGCGAGGGCGCGCGGCATGCATCTCTACATCGGCAACAAGAACTACTCGTCGTGGTCGCTCCGGCCGTGGCTGCTCATGACGCAGCTCGGCCTCGACTTTTCCGAGACGCGCTTGCGCATCGATTTCGCCGAAGGCTCGTCGTTCAAGAAGACGATGCTCGCGCTCGCGCCGACCGGCCGCGTGCCCTTGCTCATCGACGAAGACTTCGCGGTTTGGGATTCTCTCGCCATCGCCGAATACCTCGCCGAGCGCTTCCCCGACAAGGCCGTCTGGCCGGCCGACCGCCTGCTGCGGGCGCGCGCCCGCAGCCTCTGCGCCGAGATGCATTCCGGCTTCGGCGCACTGCGCGAGCGCTGCCCGATGAACATCGAGGCGTCGCTGCCGAAGGTCGGCGAGCGTGCGCTGCGCGAGTGGCCCGCCGTCATTGCAGATGTGCGTCGTATCGATGAAATGTGGAGCGGGCAACTGGCGGAGAGCGGAGGGCCGTTCCTGTTCGGCGCGTTCGGCGCGGTCGATGCGTTCTACGCGCCGGTGTGCGCGCGCATCGCCACCTATGGCTTGCCGGTCGGTGCCAGCTCGCGGGCCTATGTCGAGCGTCTGTTCGCGTTGCCCGCGATGCAGCAATGGTGCGAGGCGGCTCGTGCGGAGCGCGAGTTCCTGCTCGAAGACGAGCCTTACCGCCAGCCCTAGAGAGAGTCCACGCCCGCCTCGTACGGCGCCGAATCGGCCCCTGTGCGGCGAAGGAGTCGCCTCATCGGTGCACGCCCCCAGCCGTTTCCCGAGTTGTGTCCTCCGCGAGGGCGCGAGGGCCACTCTATTTGCCTCACCCTGGCTGCTTTTCTCAGCGCTTCACGTTCTAGAGATAGGACAGGTCGCGTTGATGTTCGTCATCGCACCCCCGCGACATCCTATGCGGCTGGCCACTTGCCTCTACCAGCCGTCCGGTCGCCCACGAGGAAGTCAGCGCTGTACCGACATCGATGTTTGCTCTGTTCGCCTTCGTCAACCGGCTCCTGAATCAAGAGGACGGGCACATGCTGATTCTTGTGGTGGCTGCTGCGATCCTGGCTGCAGGCGTCGAATTGCGCGACTTGGCGGCTCCGAGTCTGGACGAATCCTGTGCAGATCAGGCGTCCTTGGACCTCGGCGCCGCAACCCTCGCGATGGCGTCGTCGTTCAAAGGAAGGGAGTGGCCCCGGTGAGCCACCTTGCGCGACAGCAAGGGACGCGGCGCCAGCGCCGCTGATGGGTTCGACTCCCTTTCCCCTCCGCCTCGTCGCGACAACGACGAGGCAAAGTTGCGTCCGGTCCAGTGACTCAGTCGTCCGGTCTGCGATCAGAAAAGCTGCTCATGCGTGCAGAGTGGCGGCGGCGATCAAGGGCCGCGGGCGTACGACGCGACCAAGATCACTCGCAATCAGCACGTCGAATGTGCGATTTCCTGTTGTCCTACTTTCTTCGCGCAAGCCTCGCGGT
>JAYTHL010000523.1:0-2825 GCA_043732605.1 Rhizobacter sp.
GGCATCGACAGCCGCCACGTCGCGGTCGTACTCCTCGCGGGTGATGGGCTTCCACTTGACGATGTCGCCCGGGCGGAAGAACACCATCATGTCCTTCAGGTACGGCAGCTTCTGCGCCGGATCAAAGATCGGAGCCGGCGTGATGCCGAACATCTGGTAGCCGCCAGCACCGCGCACCGAGTAGATGCAGCTGAAACAACCGCCGTGTCCTACAGTGAGCTTGGGCGTGTCGGTGCGCGGCCGCAGGTACTTGGGAACTTCGAGCTGCTGCGGCCGCTCGACCATCTGGAACAGGAAGGGCAGGCCGGCCACGAAGCCCACCATGGAGACGAACCATGGGGCATTTGAATGCGCCTGCACGAACGCCTCCACGCTCGGATGGCCGTTGATGCGCGCGGCGTACTCGAGGTCGGTGCTGCTCGGATCCTGATGCCGGTCGCGAAAGCGCATCTGCGTCTCGTGGGTCCAAGGGTCGTTGTAGAGCACCGGGATCTCGACGATGCGGGTCTGCAGCTCGAGCGCGGAACTGCCTACGCTGCCTTCGATGTCGCGCAGCAACGCCATCATCGCGTCCGGCGCGATGACGTCGGGATCGAAGCGCACCAGATAGGACGCATTGGCCGGGCAAATCTCGGTGACGCCGGGCACCCGGCGGCGTTGCAACTCGCCGGTGATCGCCATGCCCTTGAAGAAGGCGGGCAAGGACATCTCCTCGGCGATCTCGACGAAGACATGCTCGTCGCCGCCGAAGGTGTATCGGGCCGCAGGCAGTGCGCTCATCGGTGGGCTCCTGTGAAGTGGATGCGGGTCACAGCGGGTTCTCGGACAGCCATGCCTCGAGGAAGCCGGTGTCGAATCGGCCGGCAATCACGTCGTCGTGGTCCACCAGACGCCGGTGCAACGCCGTCGTCGTGTGGATGCCCTCGATGTGCAGTTCGGCCAGCGCCCCCCTCATGCGTGCCAGCGCAGCGGGGCGGGACTCGTCATGAACGATCAGCTTGCCGATCAGGGAGTCGTAAAAGGGCGGCACCTTGTAGCCCGCGAACAGCATCGTGTCGAAGCGCACGCCGGGCCCGCCGGGGATGCGCAAGGCACCCACCTGCCCGGGGCAGGGCATGAAGTTCTTGGCCGCGTTCTCGGCGTTGATGCGCACCTCGATGGCGGCGCCCCGAAGTGCGATGTCGCTCTGCTTCAGGCGCAGCGGCTCGCCGAGTGCGATGAGGATCATCTCCTTCACCAGATCGATCCCCGTCACCATCTCGGTGACCGGATGCTCGACCTGGATGCGGGTGTTCATCTCGATGAAGAAGAACTCCCGCGTCTCGTCGTCATAGAGGTATTCCAGCGTGCCGGCGCCGCGGTAGGCCACCGCGCGCGCGAGCTTGAGCGCCGACTCGCACAGCGCTTGGCGCGTGGCCGGGCTGATGGCCGCCGAAGGGGCCTCCTCCCACACCTTTTGCCGCCGGCGCTGCAGCGAGCACTCGCGCTCGAAGCAGTGCACGACGTCGCGCCCGTCGCCCAGCACCTGCACCTCGATGTGACGGGCGCGTCGGATGAAGCGCTCCAGGTAGACCGCCCCGCTGCCGAATGCCGCCTTCGCCTCGGCCTGCGCGGTGGGCATCTGCTGACGCAACTGCGCTTCGTCCTCGGCAATGCGGATGCCCCGGCCGCCGCCGCCGGCCGAGGCCTTGATCATCACCGGAAAGCCGATGCCACGCGCAATGTGCACCGCCTCCTCGAGGCTGTCGACGATCCCCGCGCGGCCCGGCACGGTGGGCACGCCCTCACGCACCGCCGCCGCCCGTGCGGCAGCCTTGTCGCCCATCGTGCGGATGGCCTCGGGCGTGGGCCCGACGAACACCAGACCGGCGCCCTCGACCGCCTCGGCAAAGGCCGCGTTCTCGGACAGGAAGCCGTAGCCCGGATGCACCGCGCCGGCGCCGGAACTGCGCGCCGCTTCCATCAGCGCCTCGATGTTCAGGTAGCTCTTGGCAGCCGCGGCGGGGCCGATCGACACCGCAGAGTGCGCCATCTGCACAGCCAAGCTGCCGACATCGGCGTCGCTGTGAACGGCGACCGTCTTCAGGCCCAGTTCGCGGGCGGCGCGGATCACGCGCACCGCGATCTCGCCGCGGTTGGCCACCAGCAGGGTGTCGAAAGCTCGAGGCATGGCAGGCTGGCGTCAGGCCGTCTCGATGCGCAGCAGCACCTGACCAGGCTCCACCGGCTCTGCGTCCTCCACCAGGAAGGCGACGACGGTTCCGGAGACGTCGGCGCACACCTCGCTGAACTGCTTCATCACCTCGATCAAGGCGACGACATCGCCCTCCTTGACGGCACTGCCCACTTCAATGAAGGCAGGGGCGTCGGGCGAAGGCCGCCGGTAGAACGTGCCAGGCAGAGGCGATAGGAGATCGTGTTGGGGCATGGTGTGTTGCGAGGTTGAAGACGGATCGGGGGTTCGAGGTTCTCCAGTCGGCCTCAGAGATGTCCCTACTTTCGATTGGCCTGCAAGGCGTCGTGCAGGCTGACAACGCGCACCCCCGAAACCGAGAGCGCGCGGCGCGTCGCCTGCACCAGCTCGAGTGCGCCCGGCGTATCGCTGTGGATGCAGACCGAGTCGAACTCGACCGTCACCTCGCCGCCTTCCACCGTGTGGACCTTGCCCAGCGTGCACGCGCGAACGACCTTCTCGGCCACCGCCACCGGGTCGAGCCGTCCGACCTGACGCGTGAAGACGATCGAGCCACTCTGGTCGTAGTCCCGATCCGCATAGAACTCGCGCACCACCGGATGCCCCATCTCGCGCGCCAGGCGGCACAGGC
>JAYTHL010000524.1:0-2821 GCA_043732605.1 Rhizobacter sp.
ACGCAGATGGGGCGGCGGCGCATCCCGAACGAGGAGATCGCCGAGGCGGCGCTGGCCAATCCGGACATCATGATCGCCTTCGGCTCGATCGACCCGCACAAGGGAAAGATGGGCGGGCGCGAGGCGCGAAAGTTGGTCGAGGAGTACGGCGTCAAGGGCTTCAAGTTCCACCCGACCGTGCAGGGCTTCGACGTCACCGACAAGATGGCGTGGCCGATCTACGAAGTGATCGCCGAGCACAAGCTGCCGGCCGTCTTCCACAGCGGCCACTCGGGCATCGGCTCGGGCATGCGCTGCGGCGGCGGATTGCGCCTCCAGAACTCGAACCCGATGCTGCTCGAAGACGTCGCGATCGCCTTCCCCGACATGCAAATCGTGATCGCGCATCCGTCGTGGCCGTGGCAGGACGAGGCGATCTCGCTCGCCATGCACAAGCCCAACATCTGGATCGACCTCTCGGGCTGGAGCCCGAAGTACTTTCCGCCGCAACTCGTGCAGTACGCGAACACGCTGCTGAAGGACCGCATCCTGTTCGGCAGCGACTTCCCGCTGATCACGCCCGACCGCTGGTTGAAGGACTTCGAGGAGGCCGGCTTCAAGGACGCCGTGAAGCCGCTGATCCTCAAGGAGAACGCGATGCGCCTGCTCGGCCTCGGCGCCGGCGCGGCGAGCGCCGCGCCGGAGGCGAGCGTCAGGGCTTGACGGTCAGGCGGTTGTCGACCGACTTCACGCCGTCGACGCCGCGCGCCACGCTCGTGGCCTTGTCGGAGTGGGCGGCCGAGTCGGCCGTGCCCGACAGGGCGACGACGCCGCCCTTGGTGTCGACGTCGATCCGTAGCGCCTTGATGTCCGGGTCGGCGAGGAGCGCGGTCTTCACCTTGCCCGTGACCATCGCGTCGCCAGCGGCATCGCCGGCCTTGTCGAGGGCGCTGACCGTCGCGCTCATCGCATTGGATGCGGCCGGCGACGGCGCGACCGTCGTGGTCGACGTCGTCGAGGTGCTGCCTGGCGCCGTGTCGTTCACGGTCGTGGTCTTCTTCTCGCATGCCGAGAGCATCGCCACCGCAGCGACGAGGGCGACGACGGCAAAGGGGGTCTTGTTGGCTTTCATGATGTCTCCATGCGCGCCGCTCGGTTGGGCGTGTGACGCATTGTCGGCAGGCAGAACGCCGGAAATCCGCTGAGCGTGTGCGTCGCGCCGATGACCGACGGGGAGATGGGAGCCTGTCCGACATGCCTGCTGCGACCTCGCAACGGTCTTGACCCGTGCGCGTCGCCGGCCCCTGGCGACGGACCTCGGCCGTGCTCAGGGCCGATCGAGCTGCGCCGCCCACGCGCGCTGGCGCAGATCCGGGCTCACGCGGTAGCGCTCGCCGCGAAAGTGCGCGTCGAGGCGATCGAGCAAGGCGACGACGGCGTTGGCGTCCCACGCCGCGAGCCACTCGAACGGGCCGGCCGGGTAGTTGAGGCCGAGCTTCATGGCGAGATCGGCGCCTTCGACCGTGCAGACGCCCTGCTGGACCGCGTCGCAGGCTTCGTTGACGAGCATCGCGATCGTGCGCGCGACGACCAGGCCCGGCGCGTCGCCGACCGGCACCGGCTGCCAGCCCGCGATGCGCAGCCACCGCTCGGCCTCCTCGCGCCACGCGCTCGATGCGCTCGCCGCCATGCCGTACGCGAGCGCCGTGCCGGGAGCGCCGCCGCCGGGCGCGACGGCGAGATCGAAGAGCGCGAGCTCGCGCACGCCTTCGTCGGCCGAGACCTGCGCCGCGGGTCGGCCGTCGGTGAGACGCAGCTCGCCGGTCGAGGTCTGCAGGCCGCTCCAGCGGCTCGCGGGATCGGCCTCGAAGCGCAAGCCCGCGGCGGTGAACGCGGCGGCCCAGCGATCGACTGCGGTGCCGGTTCCGTGCAAGGCGACGATCGCCGAGGCCGACACGTCCGGCGCCACGAACGGCGCGGCCGGCGGGGCCGCCGCGACCGGATAGCTGAAGAAGCCGCGCCCGCTCTTGCGACCGAGCAGGCCGCCGTCGACGCGCTCGCGCTGGACCAGCGACGGCCCGTAGCGCTTGTCGCCGAAGTTCGCGGCGAACACCGACTCCGTGACCGCGAGATTGGTGTCGTGGCCGATCAGGTCCATCAGCTCGCACGGCCCCATGCGAAAGCCCGCGCCGCGCAGGCACGCGTCGATCGTCGCCGGCTCGGCCAGGCGCTCGAGCAGCAGCGAAAGCGTTTCCGCGTAGTACGGCCGCGCGATCCGGTTGACGATGAAGCCCGGCGTCGAGCGCGCGTGCACCGGCGTCTTGCCCCAGCGCGTCGCGAGAGCGGCGATCGCGTCGGCGACGGCCGGCTCGGTCTGCAGGCCGGCGACGACCTCGACCAGCTTCATCAGCGGCACCGGATTGAAGAAGTGCATGCCGACGAGCCGGCCCGGCCGAGCGAGGCCGTTGGCGAGCGTGGTGATCGAGATCGACGACGTGTTCGACGCCAGCACGCCGGCCTCGCCGACGATGGCTTCGAGCTCGCGAAACAGGCCGCGCTTGGCGTCGAGGTTCTCGACGATCGCCTCGACGACGAGGCCTGCGCCTGCGGCCTCGTCGAGCCGCGCGGCGACGACGATGCGGGCGGCGATCGCCTTGGCCTCGGCGGCGTCGAGCCGGCCCTTGGCGGCCAAGCCGTCGAGCGTCGTTGCGAGCTTGGCATGCGAGGAAGCGGCGGCGCCTTCGCGCGCATCGAAGAGGCGCACCGGATGGCCGGCCTGCGCCGCGACCTGGGCGATGCCGGCGCCCATGATGCCGGCGCCGACGACGAAGACGGTGGTGTC
>JAYTHL010000525.1:0-2818 GCA_043732605.1 Rhizobacter sp.
GGCGCAGCGGTCCAGCAAGGCATCCAGATGGTCCAGAACGCCATGATGGTCGCAGGCCTGCGCGCCTCCCGATCAGGTGGCTCCTCCGCCGCAGCGGCCTCCACTGCGGGCGGTGTCGTCCGTGCGGGCGCCGGCCTGCCCTATGCAGCCGGCCAAGCTACGCGCTCCGCTGCATCCGCCGGCGCTCGCTTTGCCGGAACCATGGCCACGGGTGCCGGCGCAGTCGCGCGCGGCGCCTACACCGGCGTTCGTACCGCCGCCTACCGCCTGGCCGCAATGCGCGGCCGAAGCTGATCCCCTCTGCCCAAGGAGCCCTTCATGAAGCCTCGCTTTCGCCTCGCCGCCATCGCCTTCGCCGCAATCGTTCCGCTCGCAACGTTCAGTCCCGCGAGCCAGGCCCAAGGCATCCCCGTCATCGACATCGCGAATCTGATCCAGACGATCACGCAGGTGCTCAACGACGTCACCAAGATCGCGAACCAGGTCGAGCAGATCGAAGCCCTGCAGAGCCAGCTCGCCAGCATCAACGGCATGCGCAATCTCGGTAACGTCTTCGACAGTTCAGCACTGAAGAACTACGTCCCCACGAATGCCTACAACCTGGTCAACGCGGTTGATTCCTCCGGCTACGGCGGCCTCACGGCCACGTCGAAGACGCTGCGTGACGCGCAGATGCTCTACAACTGTCTCGACCGCGCCGGGAGTGCTCGCACCGAGTGTCAGGCATCTCTGGCGCAGCCTTACCAGCAGAAAGGCCTGCTGCAGGACGCCATGAAGGCCGCATCAGGCCGCCTCGATCAGATCAAGTCGCTGATGAC
Source organism: Rhizobacter sp. (assembly GCA_043732605.1). Taxonomy (GTDB): domain Bacteria; phylum Pseudomonadota; class Gammaproteobacteria; order Burkholderiales; family Burkholderiaceae_C; genus Schlegelella_A. The sequence continues at coordinate 819 of JAYTHL010000525.1, forward strand.
CCAGATCAACGGCACCAGCGACCAGAAAGCCGTGCTCGAGATCCAGGCGCGCATCGGCGCCGAGAACGCAATGCTGCAGCACGAGATGTCGCAGGTGCAGATGCTGACCGGCATGGCCGACAGCGAGGAGCGTATCGCCCGGTCACGCGACCGCGAGCGTCAGGCCGAGATGCTGAACCGCACCGGCAAGATTTCCGACTACCTGCATTGAGCGCTCGAACGGAGGCGATTCGTCATGAATGCTCTCGCACATCCCGGCCCGGCTGATGCTCGTGGCTCGGAACTGCCGATCGACACGCGCGACCCCATCGAGGTCAATCGCAACTGGGAGCTCGACCGCGCGCTGATGCTGCAGCGCTCGGAACGGCGCGGCTGGATCGTCGGCGGTGTCGGCGTGCTGATCGCGATCATCAGCGCGCTGGCCGTCCTCGCGCACGGCGCGTTGCACCAGGTCGTCGGCATCCCGATCGTGGTCGACAAGACCACTGGCGAGACGACGATCGAGCAGCGCCTCAGCGCCGAGACGATCCCGCCGATGGAAGCCCTCGACAAACACAACCTCGCCGTCTTCGTTCGTGCCCGCGAGGGCTACAGCTGGTGGTTCCTGCAGCGTGATTTCGACCAGGTATCGCGCATGGCGATCCCGACCGTCTTCGCCGACTACAACCGACAGTTCGAAGGCCAGGACGCACTGCAGAAGAAGCTCGCCGGCGCCGAAGAGTGGCGCATCAATGTGGTCGGCGTGCGCCTCGCGCCGTCCGGCCGACGCGGGAACGGCGGGATTGCATCGATCTCCTACGAGAAGGTCGTGCACCTGACCGACCGAAACATCCCGGATGTGACCACGCGACACGCCGCCAGCGTCGTCTACGAGTACCAGCCGAAGGTGCTCGCGAAGGAGAAAGATCGGATCGAGAACCCGTTCGGTTTCGTCGTCACTGCCTACCGATCCGATCCCGAAATCGCCACGTCGCCCGGCAGCGCGGCCGCGAAGCAGTGAGGCGACCATGCGCAGAAACACGCTCACGTTCGCCGCCGCATGGATGATCGTCGCATCGCTCGCCACACCGAGCGGCCGGGCTGCGGCCCAGGAAGCCGCTGACCCTCGACTGCGCGAGGTCTACTACGACCCTCATTCGGTCGTCACAGTCCTCGTCAAACGCGGGGTCGTCACCGACATCATGCTCGACGCTGGCGAGTCGATCAGCGATGTCGCCTCTGGCCTCGGCGCCGACTGCACCAAGCCAGAATCGAGCTGGTGCGTCGCGGCTCAGCCCGGTGGACGCCACCTCTTCGTCAAGCCAAAGAGCACCGCTGGCGCGCCGAACAACATCGCAGTCGTCACCGACCGGCGCACGCACTCGTTCCGGTTCGTCGTGCTGGGCGATCGCGATGCGCGGCAACCGGTGTATCGGCTTTCCGTGAAGGTGGCGGCACCGCCACCTCCGCCTTCGCCGTTGGCCTCGCTGCCTATCGCACCTCTGCTGGTCGATCCGGCGCCTCTGTCTCCGGCCGAGCTGGTCAAGGAGCGACTGACCGCCGCACCACAGCCCGTCAATTCGAGCTACTCGATCGCCGAAGGGAAGAACTCTCAGGACATCGTGCCAACGCTGGTGTTCGATGACGGACGGTTCACGTATTTGAAGTTCCCGAACAACCGGGAAGTACCTGCTGTCTTTCACGTCCTGCCAGACGGCGCCGAGACAGTGGTCAACGCTCGCATGGAAGGCGACCTCCTGGTGGCCGACCGTGTCAGTCGCCGTCTGATGCTCCGCGCTGGGAGTGCCGTTGTTGGCGTGTGGAACGACGCCTTCGACCTGGACGGTGTCGCGCCGAGCAACGGCACGACGGTATCGGGTGTGGATCGGGCGCTCAAGAACACGCCGACTTCAACCTCGAATGGCCAAGGAGGTCCACGATGAGCACGAACGAGCCCCGCCCAGGTTCCGACCGCGAGACGCAGGACGCGGGCGACGTCATCAAGCCGCTGGAAGGCGAGG
>JAYTHL010000526.1:0-2812 GCA_043732605.1 Rhizobacter sp.
GATTGTCGCGCCGTCGCGCTCGACGTGGCCTTCGAGCATCGTCCGCTTCTCTTCCTCGAAGTCACCGGCGAGGATCGCCGCGAGCGACGTCTCGTAGTCGCCCAGGCCGATGTCGGTGATGAAGCCGAGCCGTCCCTGGTTGATGCCGACGAGCGGCGTGTCGTGGCGCGCGAGCTGGCGCGCGATGCCGAGCATCGTTCCGTCGCCGCCGACGACGACGGCGACGTCGCACGCGGCGCCGAGCGCGCTCGCGGGCAGCTTGGGATAGGCCGTGATGCCGGTGTTGGCGGCCGTGTCTTCCTCGAGCGTCACCGCGAGGCCGTGGCGGACGAGGAAAGCGGCCACCGATTCGAGCTCTTCGCGGATGCCCTCGGCGTTGAACTTGCCGACCAGTGCAGCGTGCCGGAAGCGGGTCGCCATTCGCGGGATTACACCACAGCGACCTCTCTCGACGCAGGCAGAATGGGCCTGCCAACCGCCTGCGGACCGATGCTCGACGAGCGTGCCAAGACCCTGCTGAAAGCGCTCGTGGAGCGCTACATCGCCGACGGCCAGCCGGTCGGCTCGCGCACGCTCTCGCGCGCCAGCGGCCTCGAGCTCTCGCCGGCGACGATCCGAAACGTCATGGCCGATCTCGAGGAGCTCGGCCTGATCGCGAGCCCGCACACGAGTGCCGGCCGCATCCCGACCGCGCGCGGCTACCGCCTCTTCGTCGACACGATGCTCACCGCGCAGCCGAACCGGCTGCCAGGCGGGCAGATCGAGCCGCGCATCGAGGCGCAACTGAACGCCGACCAGCCGCAGCGCGTCATCGCCAACGCCGCGCAGCTGCTGTCGAGCCTGTCGAGCTTCGTCGGCGTGATCACGGCGCCGAAGAAGGCGAGCGTGTTCCACCACATCGAGTTCATGCGTCTCTCGGACCGGCGCGTCCTCGTGATCCTCGTCGCGCCAGATGGCGACGTGCAGAACCGCGTCATCTTCACGGCGCAGGACTACACCTCGTCGCAGCTGCAGGAGGCGAGCAACTTCCTCACCTCGCACTACTCCGGCCTCACCCTCGAGGAAGTGCGCGAGCGCCTGAAGACCGAGGTCGACGCCCTGCGCGGCGAGATCTCGGCACTGATGCAGGCGGCGGTGCAGGCTGGCCACGACGCGGTCACCGAGAGCCACGAGCAGGTCGTGATCGCCGGCGAGCGCAACCTGCTCGCGATCCAGGACCTCTCGAGCGACATGGGCAGCCTCCGGAAGCTCTTCGACCTGTTCGAGCAGAAGACGCAGCTGATGCGCCTGCTCGAAGTGTCGAGCCGTGCCGAGGGCGTGCGCATCTACATCGGCGGCGAGAGCCTGGTCGTGCCGTACGAGGAGCTCTCGGTCGTCTCGGCGCCGTACGAGGTCGACGGCAAGGTGGTCGGCACGCTCGGCGTCATCGGCCCGACGCGCATGGCCTACAGCCGCATGGTGCAGATCGTCGACATCACGTCGCGGCTGGTCACGAACGCGCTGTCGCAGAAGTAGGCCGCTGACGCCGCTTTCCGCTTCTTCGGAAATCGCATGGCATTCGACTCGCGCTACGACGATCGCGACGGCTTCGACGTCGCCTTCCTGCGCCCGGGCAAGCTCGACGGCCGCGTCTTCCTGCCGACGCTGAGCGACAAGCTTGCCGCGCAGGCCGCGCCGCTGCTGAGCGGCAAGGGCAGCGTCCTCGACTACCACCACTACAGCGTCGTCCTGCACAAGGCGCGGCGCTTCGCGATCTACAGCGCGGCCAGCATCGACTTCAGCGGCCGCTTCCTGATCCCGCGCAACAAGGACGTCTGGCGCGTCGATCCGCGCATCAGCGCCGACCTGCAGGTGACCGGGGCCTGCTACCAGAACAACCAGTTCGACCGCGGCCATCTCACGCGCCGCGAAGACCTCGAGTACGGCGCCGACGAGGCAAGCGCGATCGCCGCCGCCGACGACACCTGTCACTGGACCAACTGCACGCCGCAGGCCGCGACCTTCAACGAAGGCAAGCAGCTCTGGGCCGGGCTCGAGCTGCACATCCTCGAGCAGGCGGTCGAGAAGAACCGCTTCAAGGCGCAGGTCATCACCGGCCCGGTGTTCGGCACGCGCGATCCGGTGATCCCGGGCTTTGCGGGCGTACGCTATCCGCTGCGCTACTGGAAGGTCGTGGCGGCGATCAACGCCTCCGACAAGCTCTTCGCGACCGCCTACGTGCTCGACCAGCGCAGCCAGATCGCGCCTGCGCCGCGCGCCGCGCCCGAGGTGCCGTTCACGCCCTACAAGACCTTCCAGACGACGATCGCGAACGTTGAAGCGCTGACCAGCCTGTCGTTCACGTGCGGTCAGGGCGCCAAGCGCGTCGCGTTGAAGCTCTTCGATCCGCTCGCCAGGACAAAGGCGATCGGCGGCTACCTGCCGCTCGAGTCGCTCGACGACATCGTGGTGTCCGCATAGAGCGGCGTGCGAAGATTCCGGCGCGGGCCGTTAGCTCAGTTGGTTAGAGCAGAGGACTCATAATCCTTTGGTCGTTGGTTCGATCCCAACACGGCCTACCAAGCTAGCTAAACATCCGCACGTAAGCGGGCGCAAACATCGACGTCGCCTGGCTGGATTCTGTGCCAGTCTTTGGATGAGCTCGCTGCCTTCAAGTTGCTGGCTGATAGCTACTCCCGCATGACCGCTTCGGAAGTGGATGCCCAGGTCCGAAACGGCGACCTCGTGGAGATCTGTCATGCCAACTAAGGGCAAGTTCAAGAGCGACGCCTTCAAAGCGATCCATAGCGCCGCAGAGGGTCTGCGCCGCGCC